>JAYTUF010000887.1:0-13668 GCA_043744755.1 Anatilimnocola sp. | reverse complement strand
GGCTTTAGCCGGTCTTCTTGCGAGCCAAGACCGGCTAAAGCCGGGACTCCAGCGATTGATTCTGGGGGAACGGGCAAAGTTATTCCCGAAGCGACTGTATTCCCGAAGCAACTGCGGCGTTTGCTACAATCCGTGATTCTCAGAGATTGATGATGCCTGATCGGATGGGTGAATATGCGCAATACTTGGACCTTTTATTCCGCCGGGCAATTGATTTTCGGCAACGGCGCGGTGCAACAACTTGGACGGCGATGCGTCGAGCGGGGCTGGAGCCGCGTGCTGGTGGTGTCGGATCAGCAGCTCGTCAAAGCGGGCATTGTGCCACGAGTGATGCAGGTTTTGAACGAGGCCGGCCTGACGATCAGCCTGTTCGATCAAGGCGCGGCGGAGCCGAGCGTGGCGCTCGCTGTCCAAGTCGCGAAACAAGCGACCGCGTTTCAGCCCCAGGCGATCATCGGGCTGGGGGGTGGCAGCAACATCGATCTCGCAAAGATCGCCGCCGTGTTAGCAACGCACGGCGGTGAGCCCGCGAAGTACTTCAGCTTTAACAACGTGCCCGGTCCCATGCTGCCGATCATTGGTGTGCCGACGACGGCGGGGACGGGCAGCGAAGTTTCGCACGCGGCGGTGCTCACGGATACCGAGAATCACATCAAGGTGAGCACGCTCAGCAATCACCTGCGACCGGCGCTGGCGATTGTCGATCCGGAATTAACTTATACCTGTCCGAAAAAAGTGACCGCCGACAGCGGCATCGATGCGCTGACACATGCCATTGAAGCGCTAACGGCGATTGATTTCTCGCTGCTTCCCATTCCGCCCGAGGAAGACGTCGCCTATTGCGGCTCCCATCCGCTAGGGAGTTGCCTTGCCGAGAAAGCGATTGAACTCGTCGGTCAGCACCTGGCGAACGCCGTTGCCAATGGCAGCAATCGCGCCGCGCGGGAAGGGATGGCCCTGGCATCGACGCTGGCGGGCCTGGCCTTCTCGAACTGCGCGGTGGCGCTCGTTCATGCGCTCGAATATCCGCTCGGCGCAGTGCTGCATTGTTCGCACGGCGAGGGGAATGGCCTGCTCCTGCCCTATGTGATGCGTTTCAATCTGCCGGAGCGAACGGCCGTCTTCGCGCGCATCGCCCACTTGCTCGGCGAAGACACCCGCGGCTGCAACGAATCCGAAGCAGCCGAGCGGGCCATCGCCGCCGTCGAACGCCTGTGCAAGCAAATCGGCATCCCCGCACGGATCCGCGACCTCGGCGGCACGCGCGAGCAACTCCCCACCTTCGCCGCCAAAGCTTACGCGATCAAACGCCTCCGCGACGTGAACCCCCGCGTGGCGAGCGAGCGGGATTTGCTGGGGATCTTGGAAGCGGCGTATTGAAGATGGACTTAGGTCAGGCCGAGCCATTGCTTGACGGAAGTTTCGACGAGAGCAAGTTGATCGAGTGGCAACGTGCCTAACTTTTTCAAAAGCTTGACTTGGTGAACCGTGTAGATTTGTTGGGCGTCGAAGGCTCCACTCCCTTTCAGAAAGTGAGCTTTGACAGCGATCTCGAATCGCGTGCCCATGAGGCTCGTTGTGCCGGGAACTACGGTTACTAACAGCCGTTCGTGCGGAAGAGCTGAAACGCTGAAGATGATGCAAGGCCTGATTTTCGCCACCATGCCCATGTCAACAGTCCACACCTCACCGCGTTGCGCGATTGGAGTCGCCATTTTGCGAATCCTCCTCGGCATCCATTCTTAGGAAACCTTCCTCCGCGGCAACATGCAGCGACTCGATCATATCGTCTTCGGCAACGTCGGGGGAACGGCGCAAAATTTCCACGGCAACATGATGCTTTTCCGAGTCGGATAATGTATCAAACGATTCGAGAATCTGTTGAGCGGTGGTGATCATCTGACTTTCTCCAAGTGAACCAACCCATCTCCATCTTATTTTACCAGTCGGGTTGATCCCAAGCGAGCGCAGAGTCGTTTACCGCGGGTCTAGCATCGCTGGACCACTCGACGTGCCCAGTGGCTTGAACGCCCAGTAAGTTTGGCCGTTGAAATCCTTTGAGTTGAGCCAGGTGCGGCGCTCGGGGGGCAGCGAGGTGAGGAGCAAGTGCAGGTCGCGGAGGACCGGGTCGCTGGCACCCAGGTACGCATGGCCCCAGGGCCCGCCGTCGATGTTCGAGACGTCGATGGTGTGCATGCCGGGGACGATGATCAGGCCGCGAGTGGTGTCGCCAGCCCGTGCGTTGCGGTGAAAGAACCGCGAGGCGCCGAGGGCGATGTCGTGCGACGACGCATAGAGTGTGACTTGGCGAGAGGTGCGCTGCACGGCGGGGACGATGTTGTCGCGGAAATCGTCGGCGTCGATATCGGGCGCGGCGAGTACGACCTGGTTAAACAACCGCGCTTCCGCATTCAATTGCAAGTCGATCTCGCGGAGCGCGGTCGCGAGGGCGCGGTTGCCCATGCTATGCGCCACGAGATTGATGGCTTTGGCGTTGGTATGATGGACCAGGTCGAGCAGAAACTCTTTCAGGTGCGGCGCCGACCAACTGACGCTGGTCTCATCCTTGCCATAGGTCAGCAGGAAGTATTCGTCGGCGGGCCAACTGAAGAAAACGGGCGCGCCTTGCAATTTCATGTCGTGCGCCATCTGCGCGGTGCGGCGGGCCGCGTCATCGAACTTGACATTAAAGCCATGCACAAACACCAGCAGCTCCCGGTCCGGCGAACTGGCAATCTGCGTCCGCAACTGTGCATAGAAGGCTTCGTCCTGCAGGCGGATCGTCTTGCGGAGCGTGATGTGCTTGGCGGGATCAAATTTCCGTTCGAAGCGAAAGACTGAGGGGGTCTCCATTTCACCCGGTTCATGGATTTTAGGAATGGCTACTTCGCAGACGCCGCGCTCAATCCGGCCGCGGTCGCTCTTCTCGGCGGAATACTTCGGCTCTTCCTGCGCGGCCAGTTCGGCAATCGCGAGAGTCTCGCCAATGCCATGCCAGGTGGCAACGGCGCTGAAGAACAGCAGTGCCGAAGTGCCGATGATCCAACTGATCTGTCGCGAAGCCAGCACCACGCCCAGGCCCACAACCGACAGGCCGATCAGCACTAGGGAAGGCAGGAAACGGATCACGCGATCGAGCGTGGTGTCGCGATTCATGAGCACCGGCAAGCGGTCGGTGCCATAGAACACGCGGACGACATCAAAGGGATCGTTGGCGACGGTGGGCGGAACAATGGCTGTGGTAGCAGGTTGAGTTTCCGTCGGCGCGAGTGCGGCGGCTTCGGGCAGCATCGGCGCCGATGGTTCAGCGGCGGGTGGCTCGAACGCGGGAGACTCAACTGCGGGCTGTTCAATAACTGCTGGCGGCACAAAGACCGGTGGATCGCTCGGCGCTGGATCATTTGGCGGCGGAGCGCTCGTTGCGGGCAAAGGCAACGGCGGCGGAGCGCTGCCGCCGCTGGGGTTGAGCGATGGAGAAGTTGATTCACGCGGAACGAACTCGGCCCGCGCTTGTGGAGTCACGGGAATGCGCGGCAGCCGGGCTAGCTTCTGCGTGATCTTCGGCGGGATGAACGACTGCACTGGCGGTTCGAGGTTGCTGGGCGCATGGGGCAGCAGGCCGCCAGGGTTCATGGGCTCGGGTGGGCCAGAGCCAATCGGCGCCGGTGCTGTTTGCACCTGATTCAGCCACGCGGGATCCGGTTGAGTGGGCACAAGGGGCGAGTATTGACGCAGCGGATTGCCGCTCGGTGTTTTTGCTGGGAAGGGAACAGGCGATGGGACCGGCGGGAGCGCAGCGCCGGGTGCTAACCCACGCAATGGATTCGGATCGCCCAGCACCGGTCCAGCGGATTGCGGCGGATCGGCGGCAGGCAGCAACGGCGTGGTGAATGGTGGCACGTCGTTGCTGGTCAGCGATTGGTTTGCGAGCGCTGGATCGGCCGACGGCGCCGGTGGCCACAGCGGCAGATTGTCAGCCACCGGTTGCGACGACGGTCGGTGCGCAACATGATCCGTCGGCGGCACTGCGGTTGTTTGGTCGGAACCTATCGACGCAGCACCCTGCGGCCGATTGCCCACGGCTGAAGGCTTGTCGTCCCGCTCGGCGCTACAGCCTGCTAACGCGACGACGGCGAGGAGCGGTATGGTGATTCGGTAGAGGTACATGCGGCTGCCTCGCTTCCTTGCTAGCAGTGCGCGCGGACGGCCGTAGCCGTCCGTGGGTCGAGAAGTTCGTATAACGGGCTGTCGGCGGTTTGCCGATCAGGCCTTGAGGAATGTTGCCCGGATTTCGCGCGCGATCAAGCGGCCCGGCCCAGCGGCGCGATGCGCGCACGTCGTTTCGAGAGCCAGCCTTCGCCCAGCACCGTGAGTGCGATGCGGTCTTCCAGATTAGGGCGGAAGATGGTGAGCAGCATCAGCGGCATGAACCAGGCAATATAGGTGCCGCCGCCGTAACCATGCCAGAACTGGACTCCCAGCATCATGGCCGCCGAGCAACTGAGCAGCGTTCCCAAGTTCTTTTGCGCGGGCCACAGAGCAAACAGGGCGCTCAAACAAATTGAAAGGGCGATGCAGGGCAGTCGCCAGATGGGATCCCAGCCGAACGAACGCTCCCACACGCCGCGGAGCTGGCCGGCGTCCATATTGGGCAGGAACAGGCCGAACATCTGCCGAATCTTCGACCAGAATGAAGCCATGTCTTCCGAGACGAACGCCAGCGAAATGGCCGTCACGGCAATCGCGCCGAGCAAGCCCAGCAAGAAGCGAAAGACTCCCCGTTGCCAATAGAAGCTAATCCACAGCGGCAACAAGAAGATTGGATAGTAAACCACGCCGACCGATAATCCGACGAAGATCCCCGCCAGCGCCGGCCGGCGATAAAAGACGATGGCCCACAGCATCAGCGCGCTGGGCAGCACGTGATCGACGTGGCCCGTCATCTGCGCCGTGTAAGGGAGCATCAGATACAGAACCGCGGCACCGATGCCCAATTTGATATTATCGAAGTGCCACAAGCCGACGATCACCAGCGCGATCACCACGGAGAGATGCGAAATGATGGCCATCGTGCGGGCCGCCGGCGCAAAGGCCACGCGCGGATCGTCCTGCGGCAACCGGCCGAAGGGGAGCGTAGGAATCGAGGGGAGTGCGTTCAGCAGAAAGAATCCGGGGCCAAAGCGGCGATAGTCTTCCACAGGCTTTTGATCTGCACTCGTATCATGCCGATTGAGAAATGCCTGAGCACCCTGCGAGCCGCTGAGGTCATCACTGCTGACTTCCGAAGACAGGACGTTCGCCATCAGGAAGACCAAGAGGGCACAACCAATGAACAGCAGGCCGCCGTTGGACAGGTTCGGCTCCAGCAATGGCCGGCGAACCATCGTGGGATCGGCCAGCAGGCGAATCATCAGCAGCAGCGAAACGCCCAGCAACCAGAGATAGCCAAAATGCATCACGCTCCGCGCCTTCTCGGGCGCGAGCTTGGGCATCGTTTGCGGAGGAAGTTCGCCGCGTGGTTGTAAGTTGGTGTTGGTCGCGACCGGTGGAACCGACGTGGCTGCCACCTCGGGCTTGGGTTCAGCTGGCGGCGTTGCCGGAGCATCTGGGTCAGCAGCGCCATCCGTCTCGGAACCATCGCTGGTTGCGGCTGGATCTCGGGGACTAACATCGTCACCTGGTTTGGCTTCGGTCTTGGCGGCAGGCGATGCCGTTGCGATGGTGGCTGGCTGGCGCGAAAGAATCTCGCCGTAATAAACCATCAGCAGCCCAGGGGCGAGCAAGATGACCAGACACAAATCCAGATTTCGCACGCTCCAAACGCGATTGAATTTGAAGTACAAGCCAATAATCAACAGCGACGATAGGTAGGCCCACGTCGTTGGCTCGACTTTCTGGTATTGAAAAAGGATCTCGCTCATGCCGGCTGTGGGGGTCTCGATTCCATCGGTATTTCAAGCGATCGGGGAGCTCGCCGGTCGCATTAACGGTAGGTTAACGACCGCAAAAACGCGCAATTCCGCAAAACTAATTGTCTAGCGTAGGTATTTCTCGTTTCATTGCAAGGTCTAGTCGCCCTTGAAAATGTCTATCCCGTTATGTTTGATGTGTCGCAACCTGTTTACCAGGTTGACGTTACGCGACGAATGCTTAAATTCGGCAACTGCTCAATCACACCCCTCTAGGAGCATCTAGCATGGCTGATTCGGTTTTCACGCGCATTTGTCAACTCTTAGATGGCAAAACCTTGCCATACATCGTACTCCGTCACATCCCAGTTTTCACCAGCGAAGAGGCTGCGGCCGTGCGAGGAACACCCCTCGCCAGCGGCGCGAAAGCACTAATTTGCAAAGTCGATGACCGCTTCGTGCTGATCGTGCTACCCGCCGACCGCAAGTTAGCCAGCAAGCTGGCCCGCAAATCACTGGGGGGCAAGTCAATCCGTTTCGCGACGAAAGAAGAAGTGCTGGAACGAACAGGCCTCGCCCCTGGTTCCATTCCTCCCTTCGGCAGCCTGTTTCAGCTCCCCACCTGGTGCGACCACGCGCTCGCTCAGCAGCAGCAAATCAACTTCAATGCGGGTGACCACGAGATTTCCGTATCGCTGACGTTTGAAACCTATCGGGACGCGGAACGGCCGACGATGGGGCAATTGGCAGAGTGATTGCCCCGCAAATCGACCTAGTGAGTCTTGCCTGCTTTCACCTTGCCAATTCAAGTTTGAACGCAGCAACTATGTACCATCCGCGATGCTCCAACCGCAGCGATGGTATACTAGAGACGCCACACAGGGGCGGCTGAAGTTTGGGATCAATCTGACGTGAAATCTCTGCCAACCATCTTATTCGGCCTGCTAGTTTCGCTGCTACTGAATATTGGCTGGGCAGTCGCTGCCGATCCCGCCGCGGCGCTGGAATCGCTCGATCGTCACTTCGCCCAACAACTGGCCGTGCTGGCCCAGAAGTGTGATTCGTTGCAACTGCCGGCGCAAGCGACCATCACCCGCGAGTGGCAAGTGCCGCGGGGTAAGGGCCGGCACCTGTTGTTCATTCCGCCGGTTAACGACCCGCACGAACCTGCAGCGGCAACGCCCGACCTCGTTAAGAAATGGTATGGTAAGTTCCACGAGCTACGTGTCGATCAGGCCAATGGGTTGTACGACGTTGCCTTGGAGTTCCTCGCAGCGGGGGATGCGGCGCGGGCCTATCAACTGTTGCACGAAGCGCTGCGTGAGAACCCCGATCACGAACCGATCCGCCGCGGACTGGGCTACGTCCGCGCGAAGAATAAAACGAACTGGTCGACTTATGCGTCGCCGCCCGAGTCTTCGCCCGGTCAGACTGCTCACCCGAAAACGGGCTGGCATGCGGGCAAGTACTGGCGGATCGATTCGCCCCACTGGCGAATCGCCACCAATCACAGCCCCGCGGCTGGACTCGATCTGGCCCGGAAACTGGAAGACTTTCATCTCCTTTGGCGGATCCTGTTTTTCGACTATTGGTGTACGCAAGCCGATTTGGAAGCGGCGCTCGAATCAGGCCGGCGACTGCCTGAGCCGAAGACGCCCATGAATGTGATTCTGTTCAAGACGCGCGACGAGTATCTAAAGTCCCTGGCTCCCAACCGCCCCAACATCGGCTTGACGCAAGGTCTGTATGCCGACGAGCAACAGACGGCCTTGTTCTATGCGGGGGATGAAACGGTCCAGGCCACCTGGTATCACGAAGCGGCGCATCAACTGTTTCAGCAATGGCGCGATTCACCAGCGGGCGTCGGCGAGAAGCAGAACTTCTGGATCATCGAAGGGGCGGCCCTCTATGTCGAGTCGCTGACCAATCATGGCAGCCATTGGACCGCCGGCGGCTGGCAAGCGGACCGGCTGCAAATTCCGCGCTATCGCGCGCTGGCCGGTGATACTCTGAAACTCGAGAAGCTGGTGGCGATGGGGCGCGAGGCAGTGCAGAACGATCCGGAGATTCGCAAACTGTACTCTCAATTTGCCGCCGAGTCGCACTTTCTATTCGATCATGCCGATCCCGCCTATCGCCAGGCTGGCAATGTATTGCTGCGCGAGGTCTATCAGCAGAACGACAAGCTCACGTCGCTCGCCGCACTCACCGGCGCGAGTCTGGGCGAACTCGATCAGGGATACTTGAAATCACTGCAAGTCACTGACGACGATCTGCTCCATACACCCAGGTTAGAGAAGATACGGAACCTCTCGCTCGGCCGCACGCAGGTGACGGATAAAGGACTCGCCGCGCTCGCGGCCTGTCGTGAACTTCGTTGGCTCGATCTGACCGCGCTGCCTGTGACTGATGCAGGTTTGGCACATCTCAAGGGAGCCACCAAGCTCGATCAACTGTTTCTCGAAGGGACAAAAATCAGCAGCGAGTCGCTGCCACTGATCGCCCAATTTTCCGCTCTCGAAGAACTTGATCTTTCCAACGTGCAGATCAGCGATGCCTCGATCATGGTACTGGGCAAGCTGCGCAAACTCAAAATTCTGCATCTGACCGGCAGCCCCATCACCGCTGCCGGCGTGCAGCGACTAAAATCGCTGCTGCCTAAAACCGAGATCAAGCAATGACCCGTAGCCGAGTCATTCCATGACTCGCGTACAAGACCCGCGCCACCCTCCGCTAACAAACATTGAATCTCAGTCATGGAATGACTGAGCTACGCCATGCGACCTTACATCCTCGCCGAAACCAATTACGCTTACACCAAAGCCAACCCCTACGAGGTGGCCGTGCTGCCGCTGGGGGCCACGGAGCCGCACAACTTGCACCTGCCGTATGGCACCGATCTGTTCGAGGGGACCATCGTGGGCGAGCACATCTGCGCCGCCGCCCATGCCCGAGGCGCGAAGGTGGTCCTGCTGCCGACCATTCCCTTCGGCACCGAGACCAACATGCACAAGCTGCCGCTCGCCATCAACGTCGATCCCTCGACGCTGTTCCGCTTCGTCACCGACGTCGTCCGATCCTGCCTCGCGAGCGGAGTGAAGAAGATCGTGCTGCTCAACAGCCACGGTGGCAACGAAATGAAGCCGCTGCTCCGCGAGTTGTGCGACAAGATCGACGGCCATCTGTTCCTCTGCAATTGGTATCACGCGCTGGGGGACGAATACAAAAAAATCTTCGAACACGCCGAAGATCACGGCGGCGAAATGGAAACCTCGTTCGGCCTGGCCTACTTCCCCACGCTGGTCGCTCGCACCGCCGATGGCAAACTGACCGGCGACGACGGCGCGATTCAACGCAGCCGCTTCGAAGCCCTCAACCGCGGCTGGGTCAGCATCACCCGCCCCTGGCACCTCCTGACCAGCAACACCGGCAGCGGCTACCCCCATGCCGCCACCGCCGAAAAAGCCCAACAAATGATGCGCGTGCTGGAAGACCGCCTGGGAACGTTTTTAGTGGAGCTCTCGAACGCCAAGTTGGACGAGAAGTTTCCGTTTGCGATGGAGTAGTCGACGAAATCAACGAGGCGGGTACCGACGTGTTTTTCTCGATTGCCGGCTCAGCATCAGTGCCAATGAGTTCGCGACTTGTGCCAGGTACCCAAACTGGATCCCGAATTCCATCCTGTTTGATGACAAACCCAGCCAGTTTTTCACCGCCGCGGCGAGCCGCACCCGGAAAATATTGCCTGTCGCGGTGAATTACGCTAGGGGTTTTTCAACTCATTACTTTTCGACATCATGGTCGCCATTCGCTCCTCGGCGAAAAGACGCGTCCGACGGGCAAGAGTGCCCATCTTACGGAGTTGTCCCGTCGGACTAATCCGAATTTTCTGCCGAATGAGATTGACAATCGCTTAGGGAGTTTTAGAATGAGAGGAGTTAGCTGAGACTAAATCTCAAAATCAACTAGCTACCCAGTCGCTGGTTTTGCTCGCAACTCCCGCCTACCCGCCCGCCACACTGCTATGCAAACTGTCACCGAAACGGTTTTGAGCGATATTCCTGCGCTCTCGGACAAGGAACGTCTGCTCGTGGTCTTGGTGCAATCTGCCGAGGGAAGTCGCCTGGAGCTACGGCAGCAATCGTATGGCGTCGGGGTGGGCTGGTTCACGCAATCGACCGTGCAGATGGAACCGGGCCAGGTTGCCCAGTTGAAGAATTCACTTGGCCACGCCGCGGCCGGTTCTGTCGCCACACGCTTGCCCAAGGCTTTTGGGCAGTTGAAGACTGCTACCTGGCAACCACGGCTGGTTCACGCCGATTCGGCATAGCGCCTGCTATCTCAACAGCGTCGCGAGTTCCGCGAGCATCATGCACGTCGCGCCCCAGATGCCGCGGGTGCCGATCTGAAAATGCGGCGCCGAGAAGTTCAACCCCCGACGTTCAATCTGCGTCACGCCGCGCGCGGCGGGATCGAACAGCGAACGCAGCGGCACTTCGATAATCTCCGCAACCTCGCCCGCATTTGGATGCCAGACGGGTGTCTCGAGGCAGAGCGCCAAATGCGGCCGAACCAGCACGTTGCTGACGAACACAAACACGGGCGATAGTTCACCGAGCATGCGAATGCCCGTGCGTGGCCCGCCTAACTCTTCTTCGTATTCACGCAGGGCCGACTGCTGACTCGATTCGCCCGCTTCAACCATCCCGCCGGGGAGACCGACCTGGTCGGCGTGGGTCTTCATGTGACCCGGTCGCAAGATCGCCGGTACATGCCATTCGCCGGCCTGTTGATAGAGCAGCAGCAAGACCGCCGCCTCGCGCGCTTCCCTGGGCGTCGGACCAAAATGCCGGCCGAACGAAAGCTGCGGCGCGAAGGGTGTTTGACTGCGCCGCCCCGGCAAGCCGCGGGCGATTCGCTCGGACAGAAGGTCCGCCAATTGATCCGGTTCCAAACTGAGCGTGGCCTTCATTTCAGCGGCGATCCCTTCACCTCGCCGGCGGGAGGCGGGACCAGGTAAACCTCATAGGCTGGATTCTCGCCGCGGATGGTGGGATAGACTCGCGGCAAGCTCAGCGTCCGCCGGGCCCGCGTGCGATCGACGACGATATATTGCGCGTCGTACTTCCTCGCAATCGCGATCAGCCGGCCGTCGATGTGGGCGGCCAGATCATGTTCAAACGTGGCCCGCGGGTAAACTTCCCGCAGCGTCTCTTTCCAACGCATCAGCCCCGCGGCGTCTTGTGGCACATCCTTCCAGTTGACCACTTCCGCCCGCTGCGCATACCACTTAAACGTCTGCTGCCGCCGCGGCGTGAGGAACTTTGCGTCGCGAGGCGTCTCGCGCTCGATCCACGCGCACACATTTTGCCAATGGGCGAATAGTTCCTGTGGCGGCATTTCGGCGGGCGGATTTTTCGGGTCAATCTTGCTTGCTTCTTCCAAAGGCTTCGGTTGCAAGAACGCGCCCGGCAAACGCAGTTCGTTCCGCGACCAGAGGGCATACGTCGCATCGATCCCCACCACAATCATCGCCAGCGACAGGAGCCCCGCAAACACCTGCGGCCGAGAATGCTGCCGGCGGGAAATCTCGTGAACGATCGCCACGGCCACGCCCATCGCCAGCAAGGAATCGCTCAAACGGAACCAGTAGTACCGCAGCAATTTCGCCGCGAGGTCTCGATGCCAGAGGAGCGATTGATCGATGACGGCGCCGATCATACCCATCAGCACAGCGCCAAGCACAAACAAGTGCAGCGCTCGCAGCCGCACATCGTGCCGCTGTTGCCAGGCAAGAATGGCCCAAGCGATGAGCAGCACCAGATGCCGCGCCATGTACAGATGCTCGAAGCGATGAAAGACTAGATGGTGCGGCAGCCGCTCGAAGACGTACGCTGTCGTGGCTTCGCGAACGATGGCGGGATCAACGCCCCGATTCAGCAGAACGGCCGGAATCAGACTTGGCAGTGAAAGGACGAACCCGCCGATCACTGCGGGCAGCATCGAGAGCAACTGCGGCGTCTCGGCTTCTTTGCGTTCCAGCAGCCAAACTCCGCCCAGCAATACGCAGCCCCAGCCACCGATCAGCACATGAAAGGCCGCGGCCGATCCCATCAGCAGCCAGGCGGGCGTCCAGCATCTTCTGACTAAGCATTCGACAGCTAATAAAAGAAACACATACGCAAAGCTCTTGGCTTCAATCCCGCCGATGACCCATTCGCCGGCCAGATGAAACCAGCGCGTGAAAAGCAACATCAGCCCGGCGCTCAGGATCGCGAACAGTCTGTTCGGCACTAGCGCCACGCTCAAGCGTTGCCAGGACCAGGCGAGCAGCAGCCAGGTAGTCACTCGCCCAATCCACGCCGTTGTTTCCAGCGAACAGAACTTCGTCACCCAGCCGAAACACCAGTAGAACGTCAGGTGAGCATCGGCCGATTCCAAAAACAGATCACCGCGGCACCAGGCTGGATCCCAGTAGTGTTTCGCTTTGGCCAGATAGTGTGCTTCGCCCACGCCGGGCGGCGGCGAACCGACGACGACAAAGAACAGCAGAAAGATGAACAGCGTCTCGACCGCCGTCGCCAATAGCGGATAGCCGCGCACGCTGCCGGAATCAATCACTTCCAGCACCGGCGGCGAGAGCGGACGATTCACGAATGGGCTGAGTTCTGCAAGAGTTAAACGGGAAAGGAACGCAACCGTCGGTAGCTGAATTCGCCAGAATTCAGACGCGCGGGGACTGAATTCTGGCGAATTCAGCTACGTTGCAATCTAGTTTAACTGCGTGACTGGCAAGTTGGAAACTTGCCCCACGTGCCCGGCAAGTTGAAACTTGCCCCACGGGCGCAAGCTAGTCGCCCGTGTACAGGGCGTCTTGGCCGAAGTCGATCATTCGATCGTAAGGATAGAAGTCCTTGGCAATTCGCGTCGAAAGAATATCGATGAAGATGCTGCGGAAGGCGCCTTCGTTGTCACTGATGGGGCGGGGGCCATTTTCGGGATACTGGATGTTTTGCATTTGCGTCTGATACACAACTTCGCCCCCCTTGGTCAGGTCGAAGACCTTGACGCCGACGCGCGCCCGGCCGCGGAGCAGGGTTTTGCCATCGTGCGTCGAGAACTGATCGAGCTCGATGCCCACGACCATATCGGCCTTCACGCCCCGGCCGACATCTTTGAAATCGGAGACATTGCCGGCTTGCTCATCGATCCAATCAAGCACCTGTTGATGCTTCACGAGCTTAATTTTTTGCACATTCATGGCCAGCTTGGTGCCGACCGCTTTGGCGAGCGCGTCCGCTTCGCCTGCCTGCCCGGCCACGTTGGCATCGAAGCAGACAACGGCGACGGTCTTATTTCTCAGCCCGGGAAACTTCTCTTCCATCTGGTTGCCATTGGCCCAGTACATGACGTGCGACATGAAGCCGCAGCCCGACTGGACGAGCAACAGGGCGGAGAGGGTCGCCAGGCAAAACGTCCGGCGCGTGAGATTCATGGAAGGCGAACGGGGCATCGGCAATCCCTTGCAGATGAAACGGACCAAGCGCATGGCGCGGAAAAATCGCCTCCGCCGGTCTGAGGGCGGGACTATGCCGGAAACCGGCAATTGTTGCCAGAGCAATTTTTGTCGCCCTTAAGGTAGGGGTGCATGTCAGCTTTTGCGTGGGCCTAGGATTGTGGCTAAAGGTCAATAGGAGATTTGGCGTTTGGTGTGTTAAGCTGCGCGGCGGTGGAGGGCGAGGGGGATTTTTTCTAAGGA
>JAYTUF010000886.1:0-3474 GCA_043744755.1 Anatilimnocola sp. | reverse complement strand
GCCGGCTCCATTGCCACTCGATCATTCGTTGGTCCCCTCCCATGAACGTAGCAGTACCATTGTCTCGCTCTTCTGAATTCTGGCGAATTCAGCTACTCTCATTGGTGGGTCTGCTGGCGGTTCTGTCCCGTTCCACTTCCGCCCAAGATTCCGGCAAACCAGTCCCTATCGACTACAACCGCCAAATTCGTCCGATCCTTTCCGATAAGTGCTACCGCTGCCACGGCCCCGATGCGGCCGAGCGAAAGGCCGGGTTTCGGCTTGATCAGCGCGATTCCGCGATTGCCAAAGCAGAATCGGGCGCTGTGGCCATCGTGCCCGGCAAGCCTGATTCCAGCGAACTGTTGCGGCGGATTCATTTGACGGACCCGGACGAGCAGATGCCGCCTCCATCGCTGAACAAGAAGCTGACGGCGAACGAGAAGCAGTTGCTGCGTGATTGGATTGCTGGGGGTGCCGACTATCAAACGCATTGGGCGTTTGTGTCACCGCGCAAACCTGCATTGCCTTTGGTGAAGGATCAGACGTGGTCCAGCAATCCCATCGATCAGTTCATGCTCGCGAAACGGGAACAAGTAGGACTGGTGGGTTCACCACCTGCGACGAAGGAAATGCTCGTCCGCCGCGCGTCGCTCGATCTCACGGGTCTGCCGCCGACGATTGCCGAGGTGGATGCGTTCACCGCCAATCGCAGTCCCGATGCTTATGAACAGACCGTCGATCGGCTGCTGGCCTCACCCTATTACGGCGAGCGGATTGCCGTGGATTGGCTCGATGCCAGCCGGTTCGCCGATTCGCACGGCTATCACATCGACAGCGGCCGAGACATGAGCCGCTGGCGGGAATATGTCATCGAGTCGTTCAATCAAAACGTGCCATACGACCAGTTCACGCTCGAGCAACTGGCCGGCGATCTGCTCCCCAGCACGGGCGACGACGCGGCTGACCTGCGGCAGAAGATCGCCAGCGGCTTCAACCGCAACCACATGATTAACTTCGAAGGGGGCGCGATCCCGCAGGAATACCTCACCGCCTACATCATCGACCGCGTCAACACGACCAGCACTGTTTATCTAGGCCTGACCGTCGGCTGCTCGCAGTGCCACGATCATAAATACGATCCCATCACGCAGCGGGACTTTTATCAACTCTTTGCGTTCTTCAACGCGGTTCCGGAAAGCGGTCTCGATGGCTCGAAGGGAAACGCGGCACCGTTTTTGAAAACGCCCACGAACCTGCAGCGGAATGAGATCGCCCGCATCACCGCCCGGCTGCAAGAGATTCAGCAACAGTTGGCCGGTGACCTGCCTGCGGTCGATGCCGAGCAAATCAAATGGGAACAAGTGGCGGCCACGATTAGTAAAGAAGTGAAATGGCGCGTGGCGGAAAAAGTGGAAGGCAAGAGCCGCGGTGGCGCGAAGTTCCAGACGCTGGAAGATCACTCGCTGCTGGCGAGCGGACCGAATGCCGCGACCGAATTGTTGGAGTTCGATTGGTACGCGGGGCTCCCCAGCATTACGGCGATTCGCGTCGAAGCGCTGGCTGATGACAGCTTCAAAGCCAAGGGGCCAGGCCGATCGGAGAACGGCAACTTTGTGCTCACCGATGTTCGCATCGAATCAGCCGATGGCAGTGGTGCCTTCGTGGTTCGGAAAATCAAACGGGCGAGCGCCGATTTTGAACAAGAGAACTATCCGGTGGCTGCAGCCATCGATGCCAATGCCAGTTCCGGCTGGGCCATTCATCCGCAGGTGGGCAAGAATCACTTCGCGGTCTTTGAATTGGCCGAACCGATCACAGCCTCCGAAGCTGCGAGGCTGAAACTAAGTCTGCACTTTGACGCCCCGTTCGCCCAGCATCAGATGGGCCGCGTGCGCATTTCAGTGACCGATGCCGAGCAGCCGATTTCAGGAAGTGTCCCGCCGGAGAAGATCGCCAAGCTCCTCTCTCAATCGCGCGATTCGCGCAGCACGGCCGAGCAACTCGAACTGACCACTTACTTTCGGCAGAATGCATCGACGCTCCTGCGCTCCCTGCGCGCTGAAATGGCAATCTTGAAAGCCCGGCAAACGGAACTCGAATCGGCCATTTCTACCACGATGGTCATGCAGGAACTGCCTGAGCCACGGGCGACCTATTTGCTGATGCGTGGGCAATACGACAAGCCCGATAAGAACCAGCCGATCACCGCCAACGTGCCGGGCTTCCTCTCGCCATTGCCGGCGCAATCACCCAAAAATCGGCTCGGTCTCGCCCGCTGGCTGATCGATCCGGCCCATCCGCTGATGTCGCGAGTGACGGTGAACCGCTATTGGCAACTGCTGTTCGGCACCGGACTGGTGAAGACCGCGGATGATTTTGGTTCCCAAGGCGAGCAGCCGAGCCATCCGGAGTTGCTCGACTATCTCGCCACCGATTTTGTGGGCGCGACGTCTTCAGGCGAAACAAGTTGGGACGTGAAACGACTGCTGCGGGAGTTGGTCACATCGGCCACTTATCGTCAATCGTCGGCTGCGTCGGATGAATCGCGCGCGCGTGACCCTGAAAATCGCTTGCTCTCGCGCGGTCCGCGCTTTCGCCTGCAGGCCGAGTTCATTCGCGATCAAGCTTTGCAGGCGGGCGGCTTGCTCGATCGTCGCCTCGGCGGGCAGAGCGTTTCGCCTTATCAGCCGGCCGGCTTGTGGGAAGAACTGATGTCCCGCAGTGACAACGACAAGTGGACGGCGCAGAAGTATTCGCAAAGCCACGGCGTCGATCTATATCGCCGCACGATGTACACGTTTTGGAAGCGGACTTGCCCGCCGGCCAGCCTGGCGACGTTCGACGCGCCGGATCGCGAAGTCTGCACCGTGAAGCGGTCGCGCACGAACACGCCGCTGCAAGCACTGGTAACGATGAACGACCCGACCTATGTCGAAGCCTCGCGCAAATTCGCCGAACAAGTGATGAAGTACGGCGGCAGTTCCGTCGATGCCCGACTGACGTATCTCTTCCGCACAGTCACATCCCGACCGCCATCCGCCACAGAACTCGTTGTTCTCAAGAACATCTACGCCCGGCAGCTTGTCCACTTCGAGAAGAACCCGGACGCTGCAGCGAAATTGCTGAAGGTGGGCGAAGCGCCGGCGGACCCGTCATTGCCGGTAAGTGAGTTGGCCGCCTGGACGATGGTGGCCTCGGCGGTTTTGAATACGGATGAGGCGCTGAGCAAGGGTTGAGTGCGATGCGCCGTATAATTTCCACATTTTGAGCCACCGGCTTTAAGCCGGTGGCTCAGTGCACGAACAGAATTCCATTATTTTGAAGCCCTCTCCCATGCAATATCAACCCACAAGCCTCCCGCTCGCCCGCCGGCAGTTTCTCGGTCAGTCCGCTGCTGGGTTGGGCGCAACAGCGCTCGCCGGGTTATTAAACCCAACGCTGTTCGCCGCGCCCCAAGCGATCGACAAAGGCAAGCCTCGGCCCGGGATGCTC
>JAYTUF010000885.1:0-3479 GCA_043744755.1 Anatilimnocola sp. | reverse complement strand
AGGCAATGGCAGCGTAACCCATCGACCGTATTTGCAGCAACTACCATTGGACACCGGAGTTATGCCTTAAAAATCCACGGACGACGGCTGCGTACGCTGGATCCGGAAGAGCCGATATTGCTGGCAGTTCTTGAATCGACGGATCCCTTCGGGTTCAAGAGCTCCACAGCCGGACGGTCTCTAAAGCCCGTGGCTAAAATAATGAGGGCGTTCGCGTGCCTGCCGGTGAAAGGACTCCGTCCATTCCCGAAGCTGCCGCTTATGATTAAGACATGATTGACAACGACTCACTACATGCGTAAAATATACGCATCGAGATTTGACAAATTGGTTAGCAAATGTAGTCTGCCGCCGCGCTGGAGGGACCGTATTCGGGGCATTGGCGACGGGGTTATCGACTGGTCGATTAGCTCATTTGATCGACGGTGTCGGACTCGCACGCAGCAGTGGCTGCATGCTACGGTGCTGGGGCGGAGCGAACGACGACGCACCACCCGGATGAGTTGTTATCAGATGTTCTCACGAAATCGTTATCACGTTCTGATAACATGTTGGCGAGATGTTGCCGGCATTGGACTTCGGAACGCTGGGGACGTGGCGAAACGAGAGGTGAGAACGGTTATCACCCTGGCAATCATTTCGCCGCGTCGCTTGCGACGCGCTGGGCGTTTGAGCGGGGCCGACTCGCGTCGCGAGCGACGCGGCGAAATCGGTTGTTTTCACGCGACTTTAGACAGCGGTATCAATGGCCTGCTCGCCACGCCCCTCAAGCGGGGAGGGGTGTTTAGAAAGGGGGTGGGTTTCTCAACGCGCACCTAGCGCCAATCGCGGGTGCGGCGCTGGGTGGTGTTGATTAACCCTGTCGCGAACTCAACAAGCCGGGGCTTTTTGAAATGCCGCGTGACAGACCTGGCGGTCTGTCACACGATTGTTTTCGGACTTTACCGCGCCCCTCGCCTCGCGGGCCTCGCGGCGGTAGACTGAAATTCACAGTGCCCTCCAGAGCGAGCCAGGCCACGGACAGCCGGCGGATTCTGTGGCGGGATTTTGTCGATCTTATTGATTGCAGTTCAGGGTTTATGGGCCTTGTCACTTGGAATAAGTGATAGAGCAGAACCAACGAACTAGCAGAAAACTCAGTTCCACCATGTCTCGCGAATTGCCCGTTCTGGGGGCCGCGTTGTCGGCTTGTTCCCCTCGTCCCGCCGCCGGCGAAATGGGAAGGCTGCTCGAAGCTCTCGCGCCGGCCATGTTGCCGCCGGTGTCATCGGCAGGACTGCTGCAACTTTCTTCGTCCAAGGGGAATCAGCTGCCAAAGAAGCAACCGCCGCCGCTGTTGCCGTTGCCGATGACGGCTGAGGAAGCGAAGCAGCGCGGTTGGGCCGAAGTCGATGTCGTGATCGTTACGGGCGATGCGTATATCGATCATCCCAGCTTTGCGATGGCCATCCTCGGCCGCGTGCTCGAGGCGGCCGGCTTCCGTGTGGGAATCGTCAGCCAGCCTGATTGGCGACGGGTCGATGATTGGCGGCGGTTCGGCCGGCCGCGGCTATTCTACGCGATCAGCGCCGGCAACATGGACTCGATGATCAACCACTACACGGCCAATCGCAAAGTCCGTAACGCCGACGCCTACTCGCCAGGTGGCCGCATTGGTTTAAGACCCGACCGGGCCACGCTCGCCTACTGTCAACGAGCCCGCGAAGCCTTTCCTGGCGTGCCGGTAATTGCCGGCGGCGTCGAAGCTTCGCTGCGTCGGCTCGCCCATTATGACTATTGGAGTGACAAAGTCCGCCGCTCGATCCTGCTCGATTGCAAAGCCGACCTGCTTGTGTATGGCATGGGCGAAGAGGCCATTGTCGAAATTGCTCGCGGATTTGCTGAGGGTAAAACAGTTAAAGAATTGCGTGAACTGCGCGGCCTGGCCTACGCGCTGGGCGCCAGTGAATCGCCGCCCGACGATTGTCTGGTGCTGCCCACTTATGAAGCGGTCGGTGCCGATAAACCAACATTTGCCGAAGCGACGCGCATCATCCATAACGAAACCAATCCTTATAATGCTCGCCGTTTGGTTCAATATCACGACCAGCAAGCCATTGTTTGCAATCCCCCGCGGCTGCCCATTTCGCAGCGGTCGATGGATGTGGTTTATAGCCTGCCATATACGCGGCGGCCGCATTCCTCTTATACCGAAGCCATCCCCGCGATGGAGATGATTAAAGATTCGGTCACGATCATGCGCGGCTGTTTTGGCGGTTGTACGTTTTGCAGCATCACCACGCACCAAGGTCGAATCATTCAAAGCCGCAGTCCCGATAGCGTGCAGCAAGAAATCGAGCGGATGGCCGCGGACCCCCAGTTCAAGGGAACCATCAGCGACATCGGCGGTCCGACTGCCAATATGTATGAGATGAAATGCACCAAACCTGAAGTGGAAGCCGTTTGCCGGCGGCAATCGTGCGTGCATCCGACGATCTGCAAATTATTAGGCACCGACCACGGACCGCTTGTCAAAATGATGCAGAAGGCCAGAGAGACGCCTGGCATTAAGAAGGTACTCGTCGCCAGCGGCATTCGGATGGACCTGGCCCGTCTCAGTCCTGATTACATGCGCGATCTCGCCCGCCATCACGTCGGCGGCCACTTGAAGGTCGCGCCCGAACACGTCGATCCCGGTGTTCTTGGGCTGAT
Source organism: Anatilimnocola sp. (assembly GCA_043744755.1). Lineage (GTDB taxonomy): Bacteria > Planctomycetota > Planctomycetia > Pirellulales > Pirellulaceae > Anatilimnocola. The sequence continues at coordinate 788 of JAYTUF010000885.1, read as the reverse complement.
GCGCAAGCCGGCGACCGACGACTTTGAATTATTCGCGGAGGAATTTAATAAGGAATCCAAACGGGCTGGCAAGAAGCAATTCATCATTCCCTATTTCATCGCCAGCCATCCCGGCAGCGGTCTCGATGAAATGATTCATCTCGCCGTCTTCCTCAAACAAAACGGCTATAAGCCGGACCAGGTGCAAGACTTCATCCCCGCGCCCTTTGATGTCGCGACGGCCATGTATTACACGGGGATCGATCCGTTCACCAAAAAGCCGGTGCAAATCGCCAAACAACTTCGCGATCGCAAGTTGCAACGGGCCCTCTTACAATTCTTCAAACCCGAGAATTACTTTGAAGTGAAAGAAGCCCTCCGCCAGGCCAACCGCATGGACCTCATTGGTGACGGCTGTGACAGCCTGATCCCCAGCAAGCCGCCGAAAGAAGCTCTCACCAAACGCCGTCAGGACGCCAACAGCAATTTCCCCGGCAACTACGTCCACCAGGCCCCCGGCAGCGGCGCTCGCAACGAAGGGAGCAAACCGGGCCGCAAGCCAACTCTCGCTGTGGATGCTCAACCATCATCCGCCACGCGCCCACTGAGGAAGAAGGACAAGACCTCGCGCTATAAGCCAGGGAAGGGGTATCGGCCGGATATTAAGCGGTGAGCGGCAGAAGTGCGAAGGGTCTCTCGATGGCTTCAAAGCGGCGTTGTACGATAGTTTTTCCGTTTTACTGCTGTTCCTCTCCAAGCGGTTATTGACAATGAAGAAGCTGATTCCGACGAGCGCTATCGTTGTCTGT
>JAYTUF010000884.1:0-3482 GCA_043744755.1 Anatilimnocola sp. | reverse complement strand
CCAGATCGCGGATGCTCAGCACAGCGGGTTGCGCCGAAGTCGTCGTTGATTCAATCGCTGCGGTCGTGCGCGGCGTTGGTTCGAGGAGCGTGGTCATGCGTCGCCTCGCTGGTCATCGGCCGTGGCGATCATCGTCAGCAGGCCGCCATAACCGGACAATGCATCGACGGCATTGATCCCCGCGACGGCGAGCGCGACGCAGCGGGCACTGAGCGAGACTTTTCCTGTCTGGGTATACGCGACCCGGTCGAGCGCATCCTGCGGGTTGCCGATGGGCGTGCGAAACGTCCGTTGCACGCTCAAACCGGCTGCCGTGAATGCGGCCTGCAAGGTTCGCTGCGTGAAATAAAACCGGTGTGGAAAGTCGAAGCCAACCAGCCACAGACGTCGCAGCGCGAACGACGACCTGCCGCCCGTCACGCGGCACATCGCTTCGGCCAATTGATAGAGCAAGCAAGTTTGATCGGGAACTTGCACGACGACGACGCCACCCGGCTTTAGTTTCTGTTTCGCTGCAACCAGAGCGGCAACCGGATCGGGCAGATGTTCGAGCACATCCATGAAGCTGATCACCGCGGGCTGCACGTTTTGAGGCATGTCAGCCGGAAAGCAACCTAGGGCCACGGGAATGCCGAGTGTGCGAGTTTGCGCCGCGGCTGCAGTGGATGGTTCAATGCCGAAAGGTTCGTAGCCGGCGTCTCTGGCGCGCTCAAGCAACCAGCCATACGAGCAGCCAACGTCGAGCCAGGTGCCGCGAGCGACGAAGGGACGAACTTCACTCAGCAACCTGTCATAGGATCGCTTGCGCGTGGCGCCGACGGATCGGAGATAGCGATACTGATCGAGACCGCGGAAGTGATCGATAGCGGTCTGATCCTGCGGAGCATTTTCATGCACAGTCGTTGGCGAGTGTTCGCCGCGGGCAAGTCCACACCGCCGGCAACGCGCAATGGCGGCATCACCAGCCAAGCGCGCGATCGGCCGCATGGTGTCGGCGTGACACAAGGGGCAATGCGTGGCAGATTGAAGCGGTGTGGAGATCATTGCGCGGCAACTTCTTCATCCGCGGTCAGTGGTCCGCCACACAACGGCCGCTGCGGCACGTTGCGAACGTCTTCGCCCAGCGCGGAGAGCAGCAGTTGAAAACCGAGGATGATCATCATCGCGGGAATGACGACGGTGCCGGTCGGCGCACCCACGCCCAGCCAGGCATAGCGGAGCCAATTCACTCCGCCATAGACGCCGCCACCGAGCAGCAGCGGCAAGGCGGCGAGCAGATAAAGGCTTTCCATCGAGAAGTCGTAGATGAAATTCTTCAGCACCAGCCGCCGCAGCAGGCAGCCCAGCAACTTGGGTGGAAATTCGAGCAGCACCCGCGAGATGCGGAGCTTCGAGGTCTCCTGGCCATAGCGGGCCGGCATCGGCACATCGCGAATCACGGCGCCGAGGAGGAACAGTTGTGCGAGGAGTGACGTTTCGAAAAAGTAACTCCGTTGCAAGGCATGTAGCGGCAACGCGGCGAGAACTTCGCCTCGCAGCGCGACATAGCCGTTGCACGGATCGGCGATGTTCCAATAGCCGACGGCCGCCTTCGTCAAGAAACTCAAACCCATGTTTCCCGCACGACGCAGCGGCGGCATTTGCGTGAGAGCCAGAAAATCGTGGAAGCGGTTTCCTTTGGCGAAGTCTGCCTGGCCGCTGATGAGTGGTCGCAGCAGCGCCGGCAAATCACTGGCCGACATCTGGCCATCGCCGTCCATCTTCACTACTAATTGGGCTTTCAGTTCCCGCGCGCGAGCTAAGCCGGTGATCATGGCGCCGCCGACGCCTTGGTTCTGCTCGTGGCGGATCAATTCGATGCGTGAATCTTCCGCAGCCACCTGGCGGACGACATTGCTGGTGGCATCGCGGCTGCAATCGTCGACGACGATGATGTGCCGGACGTAACTGGGAAGTGCCCGCAGAACTGCGGCAATGCGAGCGGCCTCGTTGTAAGCGGGCAGGATGATCGCGATGCGATACTTGGCCAGCGGATGCGGACCGCGGGCGACTTCGCGTTCCAACTGCAGGGGCGTGGCGATCATGGGGTTCTCAACTAGTAGGCCGGAACAAGCGTACTCGCGCGGTTCCGGCGAGCGTTACAATTCATGCCGGAACTGCGGAGTACCTTGTTCCGGCCTACGGGGTTCCGGTGGCACCTAAATTCAGGCTACTTCCGCCGCTGATGTATTCAACGCCGCGAAGCTGATCATCAGGCATTCGCCAGATTGGCCTCGCTACAACCCGTTTGGTCGTTACGATCCAATCGCGCGCCGCTTGAGAAATGCTGGCCGGCAGAGTAGTTTGCTCCTGGTTCCTCACGCCTCCTTTCCCTGAGATGACGATGCTGACCTGCCCGGCACGATTCCTGTTACTCTGCTGCGCGGGCCTGGCGTTCGTGAGCAACGTGCAAACCAGTGCGAGCGCGCAGGAGAAACGCTGGGTGGTGATCTTCGTCGGCTTGGCTGGCGATGCAGCCTACGAAAAGAAGTACGGTGACGTCGCCGCCGCTTGGGAGCAATGGTTTCAAACGGAATTGAGCGTCCCCGCCGAGCAGATCATCCGGCCGAAGTTGCCCCTGACTGCGGAAACGATGCAGAGGTCGCTCGCCGAATTGGCCACCAAGTTGCAGCCGGCGGATTCGTTCTGGCTGCTGACGCTCGGGCATGGCGACCACGATGGCCAGCACGCGCGGTTTCATGTTGCTGGCCGCGATCCAACGGAAGCCGACTGGCCCCGCTGGCTGACCGATATAAAGTGCCGCGAGCAAGTGCTCTGGCTGACCCATTCGTCAGCGGGCTGGCTAGTGAAACCGCTTTCTAAATCGGGTCGCGTGATTATTGCGGCGACCGAAGCAGCGGACGAGGTGAACGAAACGGAGTTTCCCTACGCACTGTCTAAAGTTCTACAGGGTCCAGCCAAAGACTGTGACGCCAACGCCGACGGCAAAGTTTCGCTCGCGGAGCTGTTCCCTAAAGTTGTTGCCGCGACTAACGAGCGCTTTACGGCCGACAAGCGAGTGCCGACGGAACATGCACAACTCGATGACGACGGCGATGGCCGCGGCAGTGAGGAACTGACCGGCAAAGATGGCGCACTTTCGCGGACGATCTTCATTCCCTGGCTTGTGAAATAGAAACATCACCATTGTCGGCTTTCGCTCCGCGAAAGCACGTCCTTTCGCGGAGCGAAAGGCGACACTCACGCACCTAAAATCACTATGAGCACTCCAACCAAAGCGGTCCCCAGCGAGAGCGATGGGCAGGCGGTCGCCCGGCTGAAAGACGCCAAGACGAAGCTGAAGGCGGAGCTGGCCAAGGTCGTCGTCGGGCAAGATACGGTGATCGAGAGCCTGCTGGTCGCGCTGCTGTGCCGCGGTCATGCGCTGATGGTCGGCGTGCCGGGGCTGGGGAAGACCTTGATGGCCCGCACGCTGGCTCGCG
>JAYTUF010000883.1:0-13757 GCA_043744755.1 Anatilimnocola sp. | reverse complement strand
CCAGTTTTCATTGGCATTTCACGGTCATTCAACACAAGCAACGGCGGCTAAACGAGTTAGTCATGCTATCACTTTTGAACATGGCGCTGTCCAACTAGTGCCACTTTCCTTATCGCGCAGCGTGTGCAGAATCAATTGATGGGCGACATCCTTCACGGCGTTCACCTGCTGGTTTGCATGAAACCCTGTCCAGTCTGGCTTGACCGATTTCTTGATTAGATCGGCGACGACAACAAAGCTAAAGCGTTTTGCATGATCCGTCCTTCCGTCCAGGTACGCCCCGTCACTGTCCAACCGATCCCAACCGGGTTCACCGACCATACGACCGTTGACCCACCACGTTATCCCGCGCAGTCGCATTGTCCGATTGTGTTCACTTGAGTCGATGAAGTGGACAACAACTTCCCCACCACCCTCAACTTGAAGTGTGTGAGTCTCGACCCCATCAAGTTCTGTAAGTTCGATCGGTTTGCCGTTCATCGTCACCGCAAACGAGGGGTCAACGATGAACTTTGAGCCGATAAGTTGCTGCAAGTCATCGGCAAGTGGGCGGCGACGTTCCACGACTGCCGAAACCTTCGTACCGTGCCCAGTTTCTGCGCGCTCGTCCAGGTAGGTGACAACAAACGGAAGTTGCCCACCGGAAGCCAAGGCAATCTCCGCCGTAAATGCCCGTCCGTCAATGCGGGACTGTACTGTGTAATTATCGGCAAAGCAGAACGGAGCGTGCCGCCCCTTGCCGCTTTGGCCCAGCGCCGAACGGCGGGGTGGATGCCGTACATCGGGCGGAAATACAACCAGCGCCCCCTGCGACTTTTGCCGGTCGTAATTGAACGTTTTCCACCTATGGTCAAAGTCCTGCTGAGTCATGCCCGTGCCGTTGTCGGTGACGCTGAAAAGTTCTCCGCTCTTCTCCGGCCAGATAATGTCAACCTTAGTTGAGCCAGCGTCGTACGCGTTTGCGATCAATTCTAGGATGGCAATTCGCGCATCAGAGATAATTGATCCGGCGTGGTCCTGCATGAAGCGGTCGGCGAAGTGGAATTGTTCGCCTTCGATCAGACTCTTTTGACTCTTGCCCATGCCCACCACCATTAATTGTTACTTGTGGAATCGGGGGCTAAGGATACCACACCGACGGGTGGCTGTGTTTTCGCGGTAGCGATAACACGGCCTGAGGTGCGGTCTTGCGGTCCATTCTAGATGCAGCTGACGATGATTAGACAGCCAGCCTGCCACTCTCCTGCAATCAGACCGCCACGTTGGCGATACTTCCGGCCCGTCGCGACATCGGACCAGCGCGGGTTGAATTTCAAGTCCCGCAAAAAGCGACCGCTCTCATGCTCGTCAACTGTGTTATCGCTGACGCGAAAACACAGGCACCTATTCAACAAAGCATGTCCATCTCGCGATTCAACGTTCACTCGCCCCATGGCACTGCTGGACGAGCCAGCAGTGGCACGCAGTTTCTAAAGAAATCGTCATGTCGCGCGGACCAGACTTGTCCGGGGTTGAGCGTCTAATAGGTTGGCGCTTGTTGCGTCCGTGGTGGATGCTGGCAGCAGCCACGCAAGATCTTTGAAAATCTGGTTCGACAAGCGAATGGCGGGACTTCTCTGCCCGGGGCGTTATCAAGCTCTTGGCGATAAGGGTCGCCAATTAGTACATCCTCGCGACCGCTTGGTAGCTGACCAGTGAGTGCTCCACCGGGACAAGCCCGGTGGTCGCGGACTTATTACGATTGGCGTGACGCCACCTGGAATAACTATTATCAAAGTTGTTATCGAATCGGCGGCATGTTATGCGTAAATAGTTGTCAGATATTGAGTTACAGCGGCCGGCCGGTGGTGCAAATCGCGCGTGAAACTGTTATCGCCGCCGGTTATCGGCCGCTGGGAATGTTGCCGCGCCAAGTATGAGATCCCGTCCCCCTCCCGCGGGTAGGGGTGTTGAGAAATGGAGATGGTTAATCAACTCGCACCTAGCGCCATGACCGGGTGCGGCGCGGGGTGGTGTTGAATAATCCAGTCTCGAACTCAACATGACGCATGGATTCCGCTTACTTGAAGATGTATGAAAAAAAGAGACCGCCGCAGGTCCAGGGGGGAGGGACTTGCGGCGGCCTCAACGAGAGAGTTCTCGTGGCTGCGATTAGATTGTGGGGACTAGGCTCGCGCTTCGTCCCGGGTTGATGAGTCGCCCGCAGCAATGGCTGCAGGCTACGGACTACTCCTCAAAATCGATCCCCAGCTTCTCTTCTTCTTCTTCCTGAATGATGATGCGAGGCGTAACCATCATCATCAGGCTTTGAGCATCGCGGCCGATGCCCACGTTGGTGAAGAGCCGGCTGACGTAGGGAATCTTGCTGAGCAAGGGGAGACCACGCTCGGTGCGGCCTTCTCGCAGACGCTTGATGCCGCCGAGCAGCACCGTGCCGCCGTCCGGCACGCTGACGGTGGTTGTCACCGTCGTCGTGGCCAGGGTGGGCAACTGCACCGTGGTGCCTTCGACCGTCCGCGTGGCCCCGCTCCTGACGCTCTGGTCGGGGTTCGACGGATCTTGCACCACCGTGCCGCTGTCCGTGGTTACCCGGCCATTGAAGGTGAAGGTTTCCACGTCGCCGATCTGGCTAAAGAACGGCACCAGCGTCAGGCGGACGAATCGCCGGTCGGACGAAACCACCGCTTGCACGCTCATCATCGTGCCTTCGCTCAGCACCACGATCACCGGCTGATGGGCCGCGGCGAAGTCGCCGACGACCGGGATCACGCTGGTGACGAAAGGGCGGAACGAGCTGTCGATGATGGTCGCTTGTTGACCATTGAACAACGTCACCTTGGGAGCTTGCAACACGTTGGTGCGGTCGTCTCCCTGCGAAGCTTGCAACAGGAAGAAGACTTCAATATCGCTGAGGATCGCGAAGCCGAAGTTGGCCGCAGAACCCGCATCGAAACCACCAAAGGTCGGCGTACTCGCACCGAAGCCGCCTTGATTGAACCGGAAGTCCAAGTCAGCCGTCGGGCCGGTCGGCGTCAAACCCACCGAGAAGCTGCGGCCGGAGTCATCGAAGGGGCTGAGCGGCGACGATTGCGTCGGCGTCGGAATCTGATCGGCCAGTCTGTTGAGGTGCGTGTTGTCGTCGATGTTGAAATCGAAGTCGATGCCGATCCGCTCGAAGAAGCGGTCGCTGACCGTGATAAACCGCACTTCAATCGTCACTTGCAAATCTTGCAGGCGGCGGAGCTGTTCGAGCAAGTCCGCGATCCGTTCGTGAATGTCCTGTCGTTGGCTGACGACCAGACTCAAGTTGGTATCGAAGCCCGAGATCGAACCCGGCCCACCGACATCCTGCCAGGAATCCGGCTCAATGGTCGAAGTAATCAGTTCGATCAGCGGATCAAAGTCCGCCTGCACGCCGCCCCCCATGCCACCCGGACCCGAACCGAGATTGCCGTTGCGGGTCGAGGCCGTGGGAAACATGTTGTTGGCATTGGAATTCTGCTGCTGAGCCATGACGACCGGATTCACCGAGGTCGGATTCTGGCTGGCGTCATTCGCGATTGTCAGCGGGGCTCGCCCCAGGGGCGAAGAGCTGCCGCCGTAACCCAGCGTCGCCAGGCTTTCTTTCAAAGCGCCGGCGATGCCCATGTTGTACGTGGGCGTGAAGTTCGGAATCGGGACCACCAGGTCGGCCACGTAGTAGACCTTGGCATACACGTTCGAGTCCCGCGTCTGCTGGCTGGTTACACGCAACACTTCGTTCTGAATGACGAACGACAAGCCTTTCGGCTCCAACAGCAGATTAAGCGCACTGCGGAGGGAGATTGGCATGCTGAGATCGAGCGTGACCGGCGTATCGACAGTCACTCCTTCCGCATTCAGACCTTGCGGATCGAGATAGATGTTCACGCCCGTCATTTGGCTCAGCAAGCCAACGACTTCGTTGAGCGGACGGTTGATGAACTTCACTTCCACCGGCTTACTCAAGGACTTCTGGATTTCCAACTCCGGGCCCGACATCTTGTTCTTTTGTTCGAGCAGACTCTTGCGACGGCGAGTCAGTTCGCCCCACCGCCGGGCGTTGAAGACAATCGGTTCTCGGTCGTCGAAGGGTTCCGCCGAATTGTCGATCGATTGCATCGAAGCTTGAAAGCCGGTGGTCTTTCGTTCGCGTGAGGCGGCATCTTCCGCGATGTTCACGGCCAGATGACCCTTTTCGATCATCGCGGTCACAACCAATTCATCCGGCGCGAGTTCCCGGGCCTGCTTGGCGATGACGATGGCTTCGGCATATCGCCGGTCGTCCATCAGTTTGTTGAACTGCTCGACCAGGCTGGCCAACTTGTCCTGCATCTCCAGCGAGACATCTTGATTACGGGCTCGTTCGCTTAGGATCTTCTTGGTTTGTTCGGCATTGTCGATGGTTGACTTGTTGTTGTCGATATACGTTTGCAACTCGCTGGCCCGGCGATCGACCAAGGTCAACAAGTTCTTGCGGGCCGAAGTATCGAGCTCCGCCCCGGCCACCCGTTCGCGGAACTTCTTCAAGTTCGCAAGTGCGGAGCGCGGATCGTTCTGCGCGGTTTGCTCGGCCGACTTTTGTTCGTTGGCGAACTCACGCTGCAATCGTTGCCGCAGCACTTCCTGCTGCGAATTGACTTGCTCGAGCGGCGACAAGGGGGTCGCCGGTGCATCGGGCCGAGTCAGCGGTTGAGCCGGCGGGGTGTTCGCCCGCAGGAAAGTCAACTTATCCTTGAGCTGCGCACGCATCTCGGGATCGAGTTGATCTTGCTGCTTCCAGGCTTCGGCAAACTTCTTGAGGGCGGTTTCACGATCCTGCCCTTCGAGGGCTCGCACTCCTTCTTCGTACAATCGAATCGGGTGCATCGCGCCGATGGAGCCTGGCGCTTGACGCATCATCGTGGCCGAGACCGTTGACGCAGGTTGATTTCGCGAATCATCAGCCGCCGGGTTATACACACCGGGGCTGACGGGATAGCGCGGCCCTGGAGCGCCACCTTGGCTGGGCTGCACACCGCCCGCGGGTTGCACGCCCTGGCGCTGATAGATGGCCTTATCGATGGCCAGGCCGATTTCCCACGGACGAGTCTCGCCCGGAGCATACGCCGTTTCCGGCACGCCCAGACTATCGGCCTGCTTGACCAGTCGTTGGGCTGTGTTCATGTCTCCCTTGTCCAAAGCCAGGCGGGCTTCGGCGACCAGTCGCAAGACTTCACCCTTGTTGCCGGCTGCATTATTACCAGCCACCGGCGCACCTTGCGGTTGACCGGGCGGCGTAAAGGCGGGCGGAGGGAGGCGGACGGGGGCTTCATCGGGACGACCAGCTTCCCGCGGGGCGGGCAAGTTCAGATCGGCCAGTTGTTCGGGCGTGGGATTGCGATTGCTGGCCGGCGGAGCGCCCCCGGGCGCGGTGGCCGTGCGGGCCAGCGGATTCCCTTCGACAGGGAGCGCATAAGGATTGAACTGTGGAGGTCCTCCGGCAGTTCCGGGCGGCGCGAAGTTGGCTGGCGGCGCTTGAGCACTGGGCAGCAGAGGCAGGTTGTCTACCTCCGGGCGGAACTCACCGGGCGGAGTCACAAACGGACCCGTCGGATTGTTCTGCGTCTGCACGGCAGCAGTGAGTTGATTGACAGCCTGCTCGCGCGATTGCACCTGAGCATTCCGCGCGGCGAACGGATCTCGCGGCGGCTGCGGAGGGGCCGCGGCCGGCTGTTGATTCGGCTGATTCCACATCGGCGGGAACAGCGAACTGGGCTTGCGTCCACCGCTGTTCTTGGCCCGCTCTTCGGCCGCGAGTTTCCGCATCGAAGTCGGCGTATCGGCATACTTGGCGGCGAAGGCATCGTAAGTGACGCCCGTCTTCTCAGCCCGCGCGATCAGCGCGTCGGCTTGATCGAATTGACCATCCTTGAGGGCCTTCCGCGCCTGACTGAGCAGGTCGTCGGCCTGGCGGCGGGCGTCAGTGGCCGGACCATTTTGGCCGGTCGCCTCCACCGCGGTGATCCAAGCCACGGCCATGGGCGTGGCAGCCTGACTCGATGCAAAGAGCATGGTCGTCGCAACGACGATGCTCGGCAAAACGACGCTCGATTTCAAAGCGCTTCTCCTATTTCGAGAACACCCGCACGCGCCAAGGTGCAGCCGGCGAACAACGTCGCCGCCGCGATGACCAGTCCGCTGGAGTTCGGAGCCGAGAATCGAACGCGATCCGCGGCCGCCGCACTCGAACGGACGGCAACTGCTTGCCGCCAGCCATCCTTGATGAGGACCTACCTGGGTAGACGAGAGGCGGGTAATTACTTGCCGGAGGGGCGCGACGTCAAGAGCAGTTTGACGAGAATTGTTTCAGTTTTTTGTTTCGCTTCGCGCAAGGGCATTCTCTCGCGTGGCGAAAGACGACCCTATCTTTCACGGATCGGATCGGGGTCGAGCAGATTGACATGGACGTCATCGATCCAGGCTTCTCCCAAGCCGGAGAGGGCGAAGGTGACTAGGAGGTCGCCCGTTTCGGGCACGGCGCGATAGATGGTGAACTGCCGCCAGCCGCGGGTCAGCCGCAGGCGGTCGGCCAGATCGGGGCCGCCGATGGAATCGAAAATCAGCAGGCCGTCGTGACTGCCGACGATGGGCTGTGGCACGTAACACCAGCCGGTGATGCGGGCGATCTGCTTCTCGCGAACCGGCACGGGACTGCTCGTGATCCAAACAACGGGGCGTTCGAGCGGGCCTGCCTGTTGCTTCGGATCACGCGGGGCCGCGGCGAGTCGGAGCGCACTTCGCCCGCCATGCGGATTGACGAGCGACAAGGAAACTTCACCCTTCACATCCTCGGGCAAGCGGTTGTAATTCTTCCAGCCGGCCTTGGTCATTTGATCGAGCGATTCAAAATCACCCGCGGCCTGTGAGTTGGCTGCCCAAGTAGCGCCGCGAAGCCGGTTAGCCAATTGCCAGTGCAGCGGCAGCGTCGTGAACTGAGCGATGCAAGGACTGGCCGCCGGCGCATGAAAGGCCGTAGCCGTTTGTTCCCAGTGGCCGCGGCGAATGCGGGCTTGCAGTTGCTCCGCTTTGACGATGAAGGATTGGGCAGCGGGAAAATCACCCGAGGCCAGGTGTCGTTGGGCTTGTGTCAGATTCGCTTCCGCCTCGCGCAGCCAAGTCGGGCTTTCTTTCAAAGGATGCCCGCTGATGGTCAGCCGCTGATCGATCTCGCTGATTTGCAATTGTCGGCGGACCGCCAGATCGTGCCGCAGCCGGGTCGCGTCCTGCTTGATGTCGCTCAGCGTGCGATTGAGGTAATGAATCACCAGCGGATCGTGCGTCACGACCACGGTAGACGAAGTGGCCGCTTCATCGACCGTGATCCGCAGTCCGCCCGTCGCCATCGCCGACCGCAACTGCCGCAGTCCGGCCGTGCTGACTTGATACGCATGACTGGCCGTCGGCACACCGGGGACAAGCAGCGTGAACTGACTCCGCGGCGCGGGAGGCGTGACATATTGCTGAGCCGCCGCTCGCTGCGTGATGAGCAGCAGCCGCGAGCGTTCCGTTTGCCAGACCGCCGCATGCACACCCGCTTCGGGCGACGTAAGCTCCTCGCTCAATTGCCCGCCGGAGATCCACGGTTCCAGCAGGCGCAGTTCGTAGTTGAGCAAACGCAGGGCATCGGTGCGCATCGCAGCGGGGATCGTATCGATGCTCAGCGGTCGTTCGGAAGGAAACAGCAAGCCGCGAACACCGGCGGCCAGGTTGCAATACATGGCCAGCCGCAGTTGTTCCAGGTCGCAATCGTCGGGGTGCGAGGCATCGCGGCCAAACAGGGTCAACTGTTGATCCAGGGCCGCTGCTGGTTGCGAATGAACAACGCCCCAGACAGGCGTGCCCGGGCGTGCCAGCCGCTGCCGGTCTTTTAACCACTCGCGACTGTCGGCCAACTCAAAACTGGTGGCCGCAATTCGTTTTTCGAGCAGCAGCAAGCTCGCCAGCCGGCTGTATTCGCTCAGTTCGCAATCCGCGCCGACGAGCAACGGCCGTTGCCGCTGCGGATCGATGCTGCGAACCTCCGCGGCTAAATCGCGCGTGTAAGGAACATCGCGATCGACCAGCCGCATTCCTAAGCTCCAGCCCAGCACCGGCCGGTATGCTTCGGCAGGCGGCGCACTCTCGTCCGCAAACGGCGGCGGCGCGACAATCCACAACCCGAGTCGTTGGGCATCCTTGAGCAACGCCGGCGAAGGCGAAGCATTCAGCTTCACCGCATTGAATCCCAGCGATTGCAACCAGGCGAGCGACTCGCCCTGATGTTGAATCACCCGCGGCAAGAAGGGCCGACCTTCAACGAGCAAGAGCGAACCCTGAATCTCCGCGCCGGGAGCAGTTCGCGCCGGTGGTTCCTCTTCGCCGGGACCGTTAGGATTCGTCACCGGCCGCGAGGCATTCACCGCAGCGTCGTCTTGACTGACATAGCCTTTGATTTCGACATCGTCGATCCAAAGTTGAATGTTGCCGGGACTGCTATAGGCATTGATGACCAGCAGATCGACCAGCGCCCCGCGCACGTCAACGGTGGGACCAAACTCACGGCGGAGGCGAATCAGTTCAGGACCATCGAGTCGCCGGAGGATCTCCTTCACATGCAGTTGTTGCCAGGCGCCGACATCGGTGTACGTATCGCCCGGCAGCAGCGTCGTGATCGGTTTGCCGGTGCCACGATCGGGCGTGCGGGGGAGCACCACTCGGACCATCACTTGCAAGTTGGGCCGATCCGACTTGACCCACAGCGACGGCTCGAGCTCGGCAATCACCGGCGCTTTGCCCAGTTGATAAGCCAGATGCACGTAAGTGCCCGTGCCGATAGTGAGGCGCAAGTACTCGCTGCCGCTACCCGACCGCGATTGGCGAAAGGTCCGTTCCTGGCCAATCACTTTGACGCCTGCATCCGCGGCCGCGAGTGACCAGGTAGCTTGGGGAGATTCAAAGGTGTCGCGGAATTGGGCGCGGGCAGGGAGTGGGGAGAGCGCGAGTACCACTACCGCGCAGTAGTGCGCGGCGCTAAATGTTTTCGACAAGCCAAAAGGAAACTGCATCAACTCCGCTCCCAGCCCCTCACCCCAACCCTCTCCATGTCGTTCCGCGGCGTACCGCGAGTACCGAGGAGAGGGAGTTCAACAAACGAACTCCCAACCTGACCCCTGACTCCCGATCCCCGACTTCTGACCCCCGACCTCCGCGCGACACTTTTTGTGCAGACTGCGGCGCGGCCCCTATGTAGCCTTTCGGCAACTTCACGCCCCAAGTGTGGCGATTGCTGTAAAGTGGCCTTGTATCAAGTGTTACGCGCACGAGCCAGAGCAAACGTGGCAAAATAGGGACGTGCTGGACCAGCGGCAACAACCGCCGCATTTGTCGCAAGCGATTCGGGCGCATACACTTGCGATAGATAGGACGCGCTCCGCCCAGGGACTGGTACGCCGGCTGCTTTTATCACTGGCAAAGACCACCTCTGGGAGAAACCACTGATGTCAACTTCGCCGCGGATCACTGCTCAAGCCACCGAGGAACTTCCTAAGGACGTCGCCGATCTGGCGGCCGCCGTCGCCTCGTTGCCAGCCGAAGTTCGCTCACGACTGGAGCCGCTGATGTTTCGCGTGGTCGATAGCACCAAGCGTCGCCGGCGAATTTTGAACCTGGTGCAGGAAGCTTTGAGCCAACTGCGGCTCGACATGAAGTATCTGGTCTTCGATCTCGAAGCCACCCGCCGCGAACGCGACGCGCTCAAGCCGACCACGGATGAGGGTCCGGCCAGCGACATCGATCGGACGTAATGGCAACAGACCTCCAGGTCTGTTGGTCCTCAATTCGAATCATCTGACGCTGTGCGCCCACCATTCCGGTAGGCGCGCAGCGTTTTCTTATGCGCTGGGGAGTAATAATCGTGGTTCAATGGACGTAAACTACACTTCGCCGCGTGTCCTTGGGCCACGCGTCCGCAGCCATCGTCGATTCTTTCCGAACCGCGCTCGGTCCCCCATCGCATGCATCGCTACCTACTCCGATTCCTACTGACCGCTTTCGTAACGTGTATCGCACTACTGGCCATCGCGCAGGATCCAACCACGAAGGTGCCGGCAACGCACTTGACGGACATTCCCGCGTCGCAATTGGAGAACGTCCATCGCCTCTCCGAGCGCATCTATAGCAGCGGCGGACCGAATGGCGAAGCAGCTTTTGAAACGCTGGCTAAGCTCGGCATCAAAACGATCATCAGCGTCGATGGCGCTCCGCCCGATCTGGCCGCGGCGAAGAAGCAAGGGCTGAAGTACATCCACATTCCCCTCGGCTATGATGCCTTGCCTCGCGAGCAGGCACTGTTGATCGCGAAGGCCCTGCAGCAAGCGCCGGGAAAAGTGCTAATCCATTGCCATCACGGCCAGCATCGCGGTCCCGCCGCCGCTGCCGTCGCGTGTGTGGTAGTCGACGACTGGACGCAAGAGCAGGCCTTGGCTTGGATGAAACAAGCGGGCACCTCGCCCAACTATTCGCAGCTCATCCAAGACGCCGGCTCGTTTCAAAAGCCGCTCGCCTCGGAACTCGCTCGCCTTCCCGCGAATCTGCCCGAGTCCGTCGCTCCGCCGCCGCTGGTCGATGCGATGCTCAAAATCGACGAACGCTGGGAGCAGTTGCAGGCTCATTTCAAAACAGCAACCACGGGCAAACCTGTGGCCTGGAAAGACACCACCACCACTGCGGTTAAGTTCGATGAAGACTTCCGCGAGTTGCAGCGCTTGCCCGCCGTTACCAAGCACACCGCTGAGTTTCAGCAACTAACCAGCGAAATGCAGAAGTCAGTAGCCAGGCTCCATCAAGAGTTGGAAGATATTTCGACTGGCAAGACCGCGGATCGTATTGCCGCCCGCGAGCTCATTGCCTCCCTACAGCAACAATGTATGTCGTGTCATAAGAAGTATCGCGATAAGCGGTAGGGGCATCCTCGCTAACGGGTCGGGCTACCTTTTCCCAGTGCAATATAAAAATTGCTTGCCGCGGATGTAAATGCGACCGTCGCTGATGGCGGGGGACGCGATCGTTTCGTCGTCGAGCTTGTTTTCGACGAGTTTATCAAAGCGGGGCTGGGCCGAGATGACGGTGCAGAGTCCATCCGTGTTCAAAAAGAAAACGCGGCCATCGACGGCTACCGGAGAGGCTTTGTATTTGCCCTTGAGGCGATCCTTCCAACGGAGATTGCCCGACGGCGAGTGGATGCAGCGGACGATGCCATCGTCGCTGACGGCGAACAGCAGTTCGTTCCACACCACGGGGCAACAGGTATCGGGCGTACCCTCTTTGTAGTCCCAGACGATGCTTTTGAAATCATTCTCCCCTGCCTTTTGGGGCTGCACCGCCAGCAGCGGACCGCGCATGCCCCGAGTCGCGAAAATTATCTCTCCCTGCACGGTTGGCCCCGTTACCGTTCGTCCGCCGACCAGCCCCGGCAGGAACCAGAGTTGCTTGCCATTCGCGGGATCATAGCCATCGAGTTGATTGCCACCCATGACGATCAGTTGCAGTTTGTCTTGATAGCGGCAGAGCACGGGCGTGGTGTACGCATCGCATTGCTCCGCGACGGCCTTCGTCATCCGCGGCGTCTTCCAACGCTCCTTGCCTGTGAGCAGGTCGTGGGCGACGAGATAGCTCTGCACCGGCTTGTCTTGCAAATCGGCGAGTGAATCCTGCATGCAGACCGAAATAATCAAGTCCTTGAACAGCACCGGGCTGTTCGCGTGTCCCCACCAGACCGAATAGCTGCCGTGTTCTTGCTGCAAGTTCCGCTTCCAAAGTTGCTTCCCCGCGAAATCATAAGCCGCCAAATCGCCGTTGCCGAAATGAACGACCACGGTGTTGCCATCGGTCACGGGCGAAGGGCTGGCCAGGTTGTGCAACTGATGAAACTTCTGCGTGAACCGCTTCGGCGCTTCGCGGACCGCTTCGCCGGTTCCCACGTCCTGCGTCCACAAAATCTTGCCATCCTTCTTATCCAACCGCAGCAGCAGCAACTTGCCTTCGGCCGTGTGACTGGTCAAAAAGATCGCCTCGCCCCACACGGCCGGCGTGCTGGTGCCCCACTCGGGGAGCGGCGTTTTCCAATACAGGCCCCGGTCTTCATGCCAGACAATCGCCAGGTCTCGCTCGCCCGAGACGCTCGTGCCGCTCGGCCCCCGCCACTGCGGCCAGTTTTCGGCGGCCGAGAGGATAGAAGGGAGGTAGCACGCAGCGAATAATGCCAGCACAATAGGAAGAAAGTGAAGTTGCTGCATACGAGGCCGATCTTGTCTCAAGTCTGTAGGTTGCATCGGATGGGTTACGGCTTGGAGAGTGATATTCTACCGATTCGCAACATCCTTAGGGCACATTCTGAACGTGCAACGAGAGATTGCGAAGTAGAGTCGATATTCAAACCGTGCGGCCGCGTCGTGGTCAGGAGGGTCAGCGGAAATGAAGCGCTGGATCTATCTCATCGCCGGCTGGCTGTGCGTGAGCTTGGCGCTCGCCGGGGCGGTGCTGCCGCTGCTGCCTTGCACGCCGTTTGTGCTCTTAGCCGCGGCCTGCTTCGCCCGCAGCAGCACGCAGGCGATGAACCGCCTCCGCCGCTGGCCGGTTCTCGGTGCCGTCCTCCGCGACTGGCAACGTCACCGCGGCATGCGCCCCGCCGCCAAGTTCGCCGCTCTCTGCCTGGCCATTGGAGCGCCGGTTGTCACTTTCACCTTGTACCGACAACTCAGCTTGCCGTTTTATGGTTCGGTCGTCGGTGGCCTGGTCGCCATGATCGTCGTCTGCCGTTTGCCAACGGTGCGTAAGCGGAGTGAGATCGTGCCAGAAATGGCGCCGAAGGACAAAAACTCGAAGTCCGAGAAATTGCCGTTAGCCGCGTAGTGACCGTGGTTGATTACCAAATCGCATAGGTATCTACCGCCGACTGAATCTTCCCCGTCCAAACGCCGAGCTTGATGGATTGCTCGTCGGGCCCCACTTCAAAGACGGCGCGGAGCTTGACTTGCGTCGGCTTCTTTCCTGGGGCAGCGGTGGGCGGTTTGTCCCAAATATCGGCGGCAGCGAAGTTGACGACTAGCACATACGTGTCACCTGGCTGCAGTTCCAGCCAATCGGGAAAGTTCTTGTCCCAGCCGCGTGGCTTCTTCTGAATTGCAGTCACCTTGCCATCGTCGCCGATCTGTTCAAACGACAGATTGCCGTAACCCCAAGAGTACCGATCGCTCCAGAGACGCAGCGGAGCCTCGGAAACATTCTTCACCAGGACATGAAAATGGTCGCCCGTGTTGAGTGAACGATGGTTGTGATGCACCGGGATTGCGATCTTGACCTCCAGCGGCGGATTGGGATCGGCAGCGGTCGCAAATGTTGCAGACATGCCCAGGATCAACGACGAGAATACGGGCAGGAGGAATTGGCGCATGATGATTGCAGGTCCTAGGAGGAACTATCGGTTGCTGGGAACGGCGCAGACCTGGAGGTTTGCGGCCACGGAGGTATAGACGATCTGGGATAGGCCAGGGTTTTCGCGCGGTTGGCGTGATAGAGTAATGCGTCGCCTGACCCGAGGGCCAAGTTTTCAACTTGTCCCTTCCGCTTCGGAGATCCCGCCGATGAATCCTCCCCGCCTGCTCACGTTTCTGTTAATTGCTGCCATTCAAGGGAGACTGACCTTCGCTGCCGAGCCTGCC
>JAYTUF010000882.1:0-3488 GCA_043744755.1 Anatilimnocola sp. | reverse complement strand
GACGAAGATGGTGCCCTCCTCCTGACCCAGCGCGAGATGCCGCTCCCCCGCATCGTTTGAAGCATTGCAATCGGGTGCGAGTCGCTGACGGCTTGCTCCCGCTAGAAAAGTTCGGTCGATCCAGCGTGGTCGACCCTTCCAGCGGGTGGTGGGCCGGCGCTGGAACGGCTTTCAATTCACCCCCCCGCTAGCTCCAGGCCGAATGTCGCCGCCACGGCGGCGCCCGTCACCTCCATTGCCCTGCCGGTCGAAGTCGCGGTGGGCAAATGGCCGGTGAATGGTAAAATCACTCGAATCCCGGTACTGGCCTGCCAGTGTGTTGATGGGGTGTTTTTGCTGCACAACCCTATGACCATCAATAGAATGTCGGAATCGCCTCCCGTTTGGAGGGGAACCGGAGAATGCTCATGGGTAGGTTCACCGACTCGCACATCGATCAACTCTGGACAACGCCAGCATCGGCCGGCTTCTTGTCGGAAGGCCTACTCGAAGGCATCGCCTCTATATTCTTGTTGCCATCCGCTTCTGCGTACATCGAGAGTGTCAGCGACGTGTTCTGGTTGGGTAGCATGCCAACGTGGATTGCTTATCACAAAGAGTTGGAATCTATTGCTAAGCGTGAAGCGAAGATCGTGGTTGATGGCAGAGACTACAACGCAGACAGGAACTCAGCTAAGTATCGCCAAGAGGTGGCTGTTCTGGTCGATGAGTATTTGAATGGCGATATTCGGCCATCGTTCATAGAAGACATTGGAGTTGAACCAAGGGCAGTGTATCAGATGCTGCCAAAGGGTCTGAAGGATGCCTATGCGTCCATCATGAAGTCGCAGATTGTCTTGGCATGGTCAGCATTTGAGACTCTTGCTGGCGATCTGTTCAAAGCAGTAGCGGTAGCGCGCCCAGACATAGCTGAATTTAGGAGCGATTCGCTGCGAATTCAGAGGCTTGCTGCGGCTAGTCACAGTATTCTTGAGACCGAGTCAAGAGTAAAAGCAGAGGCTGAATACGCCAAATATCGTCATTTTGGCGGCAAGGCGAGTTTTTCGAGCCTGGGGCTTATCCGTGCTAGTTACAGTAGGGGATTCTGGAATGCTTCTGATATTGATGCGGCTTTAGGAGACTTGGCATTAGATCGCTTGGCCGAAGTTCGCCATGCCCTAGTCCACAGCGGAGGGAAGGCAGATCAGAAGTATCTCGACAAGGCTTCTTTTATAACTGGCTTGCCAAAGCCGAGGATCGGCGAAGCGATCACGATTGATGGATACTCGTGTTGCGCGCTCTATAATCCTGTGTTAATCTGCGGAAAGGTATTAATTCAAGCAGTTGACGACTGGCTCAAGGATAACACGTGATGGAAGATATTCAATTCGAGCGTCAGTGCTACGAATGTGGTGGCGATGGTTTTGACCGCTACCATGATGGCTATGAAGATGACGACAAATGCTTCTTGTGCGGCGGATGCGGGAAGATTCCCACCGCCGCAGGAGAGCGAGTCCTTTTGCTCATCGCTCACAACTTCAAAGGTTTGTCAGACCATTATTCACCATCAACACACTAGCAGGCCAGTACCCGAATCCCGGAAGATGGAAAATGACTCTCAGCGTTTCGGTTCAAAACGGCCAAGTGCAACTCGATCACCCGGCCGACTTGCCCAACGGCACCCGCGTGACGCTGGTTTCCGAAGAGGAGTACGAGTACCCCACCCGATGGCCCTCTACGAGCGGGACAAGGAAATCGCATTCTTGCGGGAGTCGACTCAACCGATGAATGATTGGAAGACACGGTCATTCGAGTTAGTGATGGCGGATGTCGCCGAAAAGCATGGGGTTTTATACTGAATCGCTGATGGGCTGATGGTTATTGTCTGACCGATTGTTCACTTGATTTCGGAGTCGATCAAATGGCGAATACTCGAAGTGCAAAAAGCTCGATGGATTGGTATTGTGAGAAATGCAAATGTATAACTTCGCATGAAGTCATCCAGGGGGACAAAGATGAATGCGGTTCTCATGAACTTGCATATGGAATCGATGCATACGTTCGCTTGCGACATTGCAGAACTCCCTTGTGTCGAGGATCGCTCACCACCGCAGAAGTTGATGAGACTAAATTGCGCCACCTAATAGCGGAGCGAGATTCTCTGCTAAAGAAGTTGAAGGCAATCGCCGAAATCACCAACAGTGTCTCACAGAAGACGCGAATGGCCCGTCCGCAGTAAGACTGCTCCGCACTAATCTCTCACCACCCAGCCAGCTCCAACGCGACAGCCGCGTTGGTCACCTTGCCCGCGTGGATGTTCACGCCAGCGAGAAGTCCCGGGTTCTGTTGGCAGGCCATCAGGCCCTTGTTCGCCAGTTGCACGGCGTAGGGGAGCGTCACGTTTGTCAGGGCGTAGGTGCTGGTGCGGCCGACGGCGCCGGGGATGTTCGTCACACAGTAGTGCACGATGTCGTCGACCATGTAGGTCGGCTGGGCGCGCGTTGTCGGCCGGCTCGTTTCGAAACAGCCGCCTTGGTCGACGGCCATGTCGATCACCACGGCCCGCGGCGGCATCGTCTTCAAATCCTCCCGACGGACGAGGGGCGGGGCCTTCGCCCCCGGAATCAGGATCGCCCCGATCACGAGGTCGGCGCGTGTCAGGCAGTCGAGGATGTTGTGCCGGTTGCTGAAGAGGGTCATCACATTCGGCGGCATCACGTCGTCGAGGTAACGCAGGCGGTCGAGATTGATGTCCAGCAGAAACACATTGGCCCCGAGGCCCGCTGCCACCTTGGCCCCATTCGCACCGACGACCCCGCCGCCGAGGACGACGACCGTGGCCGGAGCGATCCCGGCCGGTTTCGTTCCGACTCCGCGTTGAATGTGCGCAAGCGGACGCAACTCCTTGCGGCGCTGAGCACGTACCGAGATTCCGACGATTCGGGTTTGATTCCGATGGAGGGGGGTGGATATGCGTCGGAATCGGAATCAAAGACGGCGCCGGGATCGGACTCCGAGAATCGTTGCCACACCCTGTCAATCAAATGGCCGGATTAATCCGGGATTGTTTGGAATACTCCACCAGCCCCCGCTCGCCGCAACGTTTCGCTCTTCACCGGCAAACTCACCCGGAACGTCGTTCCCTGCCCCAATTCCGATTCCACGCCCACGGTGCCGCCGTGGGCCTCGACGATGCGGCGGATCACGAACAGCCCCAGCCCGGTCCCCTGTTTCTTCGTGGTGAAGTAGGGCCGGAAGAGCCGCGATTGGACGGCGGGATCGATGCCGATTCCGTCGTCCGCGACCGTCCATTCGACGCGGTTCCCCTCGCGCTGCGCTCCGACCACGATGCTGCCTCCCTTCCCGGTGGCGTCGATGGCGTTGAGCACGAGGTTGAAGATCACCTGCACGAGTTGATCGCGGACGCCGACGATGGCGGGCAAGTCGTCCGGCACGCGGGAGACGATGTTGCGATTCTTCCCGCCCTTGTAATATTTGGCGATGCCGAG
>JAYTUF010000881.1:0-3491 GCA_043744755.1 Anatilimnocola sp. | reverse complement strand
TTGCCTTAAGTGTACCCACATTTCTTTGGTCGAATTTTACAATTCGGCGCGGCGGGGTGTTGCTTGATAGCGTGACTAAGTACCCGTTCAAAAACTATTCCGTGTTTTCCGGCGTGTCTCGGCGTGGATGAATGGTGTAGTTCCATTGGGGGCAGGTTTCGTGTCGGCTGAGGGCGACTTGTTTGAACTCGGCTTGGGTGACGCGAGCTCCCGGCGCATAGTGTTTCTCGAAATGAACGGCGGTGACTTTTAGTCCCGTCTGGGTCGTTGTGCGGCGAATGAATCCCAGGAGTATGTTCAGGGTGGTCAGAACATAACCGGCCCAGGTCGTTGAGATTTGACTGAGGGAAGGGAAAGGGGTCAGGGCTGAATGGCACTGTCGAGTTGCAAGTTGATTTAAGTACACGTCTTACGTAATTCAGCGCGATGGATGGATCTGGGTTTCTGCATTAGTTTATAGCCATGGCGGCGGGGTGGCTGTGTTTCGCGCTAGCGTAACACGGCCGACTTGCAGTTGGACTCTGCTGGTGTTGCGATGCAATGCGCGAGTCTGCTGCCGGAAGGAGAACGCGTCAT
This sequence comes from Anatilimnocola sp., assembly GCA_043744755.1. Lineage (GTDB taxonomy): Bacteria > Planctomycetota > Planctomycetia > Pirellulales > Pirellulaceae > Anatilimnocola. The sequence continues at coordinate 2,915 of JAYTUF010000881.1, read as the reverse complement.
CGGCAGCTCGCGGGCGTCGAGATAAGTGGCGTAAGTTCGGCACTTCCTCTAAATGGGGGTGTCCATTAACGGAGTCCGTAGATCGTCAGCAACATGCGTATTTTGCGTGTTTCCCACCAATATGTGTCCAGCCAGGGGCGCGATTGATGGACGTTTTCGCCCGAATCAGCTTCATCCTCCCACGACTTACGTCAACCTGGCTTCATTCTACGCGGCCAGTGCCTGAGGGCTGGTAGCCCCAACACAGCCACGCGCAGTTCATGTCGAGAGAGGAGCAGGCTTTGGACATCGTCATTCCTTTCCGGCATTCGCAGCATGAGAATGAGGAGTTGCGGTATGTGCTGCGGCGGGTGGCACGGCGTGTACTCACCCGTGCTTGCCGGTCATTTTCGAGAGTTTCAAAACCTCGCTGGTCGGTGGAACTCAGGCCATTCTACGGTATCGCCACGCTGCTTCGAATCTTCATTTCCGCTGGGTTCTGCGCTGTAGATTCTCCCGGCTGGGCCAGTTTCCATATCTGGCCTGCCACGAAGCCCATCGCCTTCTGAGCCGCTGGGCAGATGTCCTCCAAGTGATCCCGCTGATCACGGGGCAGCGTCAGAGGGGTTGAACCTCGGCCAATATCCGCCGGCCGATACTGGGCTTGAGGGAATCAGGCATCACCAAATCGACGCGCAGGTCCAACAAGTCGCTGAGGTAGTTTTCGAGTTCGAGGAAGCGAATCAGCCCCGGAGTCGTGCGAAAGTGGACCAGCACATCCAGGTCACTATCCGGGCGGGCTTCGCCGCGAACGTACGAGCCGAATAATCCCAGCGTGGCCACATTGTAGCGTTCTTGGAGCAGCGGCTGCTGCTGCCGAAGGATGTAGCGCAAGACGTTAATGTCATGTGGTTCAGTCATCGCGAGGCACTTACGTAATTCGTCACAGACTTAAACGCGTCGCGAGCGACGCGGCGAAATGATGATTGGATGCTCTCCAGTCCAGCATAACACAGGCAAACCTAATTCCGCAGCGTCTTCAGCGTGCGGTGTACGCCTTTAGGCTCCGGCACCCGGTGGGCAGTGGGCGTGGCAATCACTGCCGGCGAAGCGACTTCGGCCGCGGGGTCGAACAGCAGGGGGCCGTAGACGCGGGGGGCTGGCTCTTCGTTTTCGAGCTGCGGCCCGGCTCGGGTTTCGAGCGGCAGCGGCGCTGGTAGCGGGGCGGGCGTGGGCTTGAGGGAGGGAGTCCGGGCAGGAGCCTTGGACGGCGCTGGCGCGGGAATGACTTCCCCTTCCAGCATTGGTGGTTCTCCTTCCAAGTACTCGCCGTCCTCAAGGTGCAATTGCGGGTACGGCTTGACTGGAATTTGCGTCGCGCCGTCGTAGCAGGCCAGGGGCGAATTGACGCATCGCCAGAGCCAGGGATCGTGCTCGCCATAGTCCTCACGAATCGCGCCTGGATCGATCCAGATGCCCTCGCTATCGAGCTGCAGCGTCCCCAGGTCGAGATCGAGCGACCGCCGCAGGGCTTCGTAGTTGACCCAGACGCTCATGAAGTTATTCTGAGCATCGAGCAGGTCGGAAAGGGCCGAAACCGAGTCGCGGGCGGCGGTGACCCCGGAAGCCTGATTGGTCAACTCCTGATCGATACGGATGTCTTCGTTCCGGTCGATCTGCCGCGCGGCTTCGAGCACCGCCAGGCGTTGCAGCTCGAAGTTGATTTGATTGGTCAGCAGCGTGCGGATGTTAGTCCGCAGGCCGCGGGCCACGGTGTCTTCAAAGTTGTAATAGTTGCGGCGGGCTTGTTGAAACTCGATCAACGCCTGCCGGTAAACGTTTCGCTCCGAGAGCCGCGTGAGTGGCGCATCGAAGGCCATGCCGACTCGCAGCCGGCCGGTGGCGCTGCGCAGGCGGAACGGATTGTCCGTCACGTTCTGCACGTCGCCGCTGAAGAAGACATCGAGGGAGCCTTCCAGATTGTCGGCGTTGAACTCGATCAGCCGCCAGGCATCGACGAGCCCGGCGCGAGCGTTCATCCAGTCGCGGCGATACTTGCGGGCGACTTCCAAAGCCTGATCGGCCTTCAGATCGACGGGAGTGAGTTCAATCCCTTCAGCCCGCGCCCGGGCCTGCACCAATTGCAGCGCGAGAATATCCGCGGGGAGCACCACCAGAATATCGGTGACTTGCTCGGAGGCCACGATCCGCATCGGGTCTTGCTCGCCCTGCTTGGGATACAGGATTCCGTCATACAATTGATTGAACAATTGTTCGGGCTTGAGCGTGGCGCCATCCTTGATTAGCTCATTAAGTCGGGCATCGCGATCGTCCAAGTGCGCGAGATAATCCTTCTGCACTTTGTTCCTCAGGGCTTCGTACTGCAGCAGCACTTCCTGCCGCGAGCGGTCGAGCCGCTCCAGCCGGAAGATCTCTTCGTTGAGCGTGGGGAGCGGCAGAATGGCGCAACCTTCCGCTCGCAATTGAATGAGCGTCTTCTGCAACTTCGTGAGCCATTGCCGGCGGCGATCGAGCGAAGCTTCGAAAGCTCGTAGATCGGTTTCGGTACGGGGCAAATAATCCGTGAGTAATCGGTCGCGAACTAACCTGATTGGCGCGAGCGTGGCCTGCAGTTCCCGCAGCTGCGCGGGAAGTTCCGGATACCAGGCCAGCGTGCGGACGACGGTCGTCCGCGTGGGGTCGGCAGGATCGGGCGCCACGCGGCTTTCGATGTGTGAAGTGATCTTCAGGCGGACTTCGCTGAATTGATCGACGAGCCCTTCGACCGTGTCCTGCTCTTGCAGAGTTGCCCGGTCAATGAGTTGAAACTGATCGAGCAATGAATCTTGAACTTCCATGCAGATCGCGGGGGGCAGCCCCAGAGTTCCCTTAAAATTATCGAGCGTTTGCTGATAAACATTGCGGGAGTTAATCAA
>JAYTUF010000880.1:0-3495 GCA_043744755.1 Anatilimnocola sp. | reverse complement strand
GATTTTCTGCAGAAGCACAACATCCAAAGCCTGAACCTGGAACGAATCGCCTGGCGGATGAAGGATGCCAAGTTCTTCATCGCAGTCACGGAGAAGCTGGCCCGGCATCACATCTATCACGACACGCTCTGGTCGTATGCTCTGCTGCACAATGTGCCCGCGGCGGCTCGCGAGTTTTTGCAGCACAGCGAGCAGATCGTCAACGAATGCGGCGGCCGAATCGTCAGCACACTGCTGGTGATCGACCCCATCGTCCGCCGGCAACTCGAACATCTGGAGTACAAGCCGCTGGTCAACGCCCGCGCCCACGCGCTCGGCAAGCGGCGGCAGATTGTCAACGATCGGTTCTATGAGCAGTATCACCGCTTCCTCAAGGATTTGACCTATCAGCGCGAGCTGACCGACGAGGACCTGCTGGCCGTGACTTATTATCAACTGCTGCAGGACCGCATCGAAGAATCGCTGGCGACTTACGACCGAGTGAACCCCGCCAATCTCGAAATGAAACTGCAGTACGACTATTGCACCGCTTATCTCGATTTCTTCTCGGGTGAACATGCGGAGGCGCGGGCCATTGCGATCAAATATGCCAATCATCCCGTCGATCGCTGGCGGAATACGTTCGCCACCATCGTGCAGCAGCTCGATGAAGCCGAAGGGAAGGGTTCGCGGGCCATCGATCCGGAAGATCGCACGCAGCAGCAAGGCACGCTGGCCGCCACCGAGCCGACGTTCGATTTCCTGGTCGAAGCCAAGCAAGTGAAGCTCGACTATCAGAACGTCAAGACGATCCGCGTCAACTATTACGAGATGGACGTCGAGTTGCTCTTCAGCCGCAACCCGTTCCAACAGGTCAGCGGCCAGTTCAACAGCATCCGGCCGAACATGTCGCAGGAAGTCGAAGTCCCCGCGGATAAGAAGAGCATCGCGCTCAATCTGCCGCCGGAACTAGCCAACCGGAACGTGCTGGTCGAGATCGTCGCCGGCGGCTTGACCAAGACGCAGGCCTATTACGCTCACTCGCTCTCGCTGCAAGTGATCGAGAACTACGGGCAGGTGAAGGTCACACAGCAAGCCAACAGCAAGCCGGTGCCCAAAGCGTATGTCAAGGTCTATGCCCAAATGGGCAACGGCCAGGTGAAGTTCTACAAGGACGGCTACACCGACATCCGCGGCCGGTTCGACTATGCCTCGCTAAGCACGAACGACCTCGATGGCGCCCAGAAGTTCTCGCTGCTCGTGCTGAGCGATGATTATGGGGCGATGGTGCGGGAAGCGACACCGCCGAAACGGTAGGAAGAAGAGTGGGTGAGGGGGAGAGAGGGCGAGGGGGAGAAAAATCCTTCGCCTTTGCTCCCTATCTTCCACTCGCCCCCTCTCCCCCTCCGGCTATTTCTTCTGCTCCAACAACCACTTATACAGCGCCGGATCCGCGTACGCCTTCGTCCAGCAATCGTGCCCGGCGTCAGGGTCGATGGTGAGCTTGATTTTCTCGCCGCCGGCTTTCTTCACGGCCTCGACCATTGTTTCGCTGAGCGTGACCGGTGAGCCGGTGTCCTTGGCGCCATGAAAGACCCAGATGGGGAGCGCGACTAGTTTCTCCGCGGCCGCGGCATCGCCGCGGCCGCACATCGGCACGGCGGCGGCGAATTTATCCGGATACGCCGTCGTGATGGCCCAACTGCCGGAGCCGCCCATGCTCAGGCCCGTGACATAGAGTCGTTTGTCATCGGCCTTCTGCTGGGCGGCAATATGGTCCACCAGTTTGACGAGAGTGGCAGCATCCCAGCGCTTCTCTTTCGCGCATTGAGGAGAGACAGTAATGAAGGCCCAGTCTTTCTGATCCGCACACAACTTGGGCGGCCCATGCTTCTTCACCACGTCCAGATCATCGCCCCGCTCGCCAGCGCCGTGCAGAAACAGCAGCAGCGGCAACTTCGCTTTGCCATCGTGATTGGCGGGCAAGTAGAGCCAGTAATGGGTCGTGGTTTCCTTTCCTTCGGCGTCCTTAGTGGTGAACTGCTGGGCGACCTGTTTGCCGGGTTGCGGAGCATCCGCGGCTTGACTGGAAGCCAGCCAGATGTGGCCACTGAATAGCAGCAGAACGAAGGAGCAGAGATGGATACGAAATGACATGAGGAACTCCCTTGGCGCGCAAACAGACTCGAAACGAATCGCGGTCGCACAAGCCAAATGGGATACTGCCGCCGCGCCGGTGTCAATCAGATCATGTCAAACGCAATGGTGTTTCAAGCAAATTGGCTGATCGTCACGGGCGGACTTCGCTGCAGGTTCCCCTGAGGGTTCGCGGGATCGACACCGCTAAACGTGCCTACAATCCACCCCAAGATCAAGAGCACCAGCCCTACGCAGCGCAGGACATAAGCCACTTGCGAGTAGAACATGAACTTGGCGCAGCCTTCGGGGTCGGTGAACGCATAGCCGCTGCTGCAGGCGCCAATCAGCATGATGCTGAAGAGCGTCACTTCTCGTGGCAGCGTGTCGGTTGAGATGAAGACGATCAAAGCCACCGCGATGGCTGCCACGATGATGTCGCCAAACAACACTGCGAATCCCAGCAACGGATTCTTGATGAAGGCCCGCATGGAAATGTTGATCCAGGCGAAAATCACGAGCAGAAAGCTGGTCACCAACATGATCCAGCCAGTCCCTTGCAGCGCGGTGCCCTGAGGAATCACTGACATGACAACGCCGAACAACACACAACCGAGCCCGGCTGTCACTAAGATCCACAGCGGCATCCCGACGGAGGTCTTCGTCTTCTCCGCGATCGCGTCCTCTTCGGCCATCTGGGCCGCCCGGTTCATCAGCTGAGCGGTCGCATCAGCGCCGTGGCCGCCGCCCCCCGTTGCCAGGCCGGCATCGCCCGACATCTTGATGGTTTGCATCTGCTTGCCAAGCTTCAGGTTGTAACCACACTTCACGCAGATCACTGCGTTCGGAATCAGGTCGGCCGCGCAGCCGGGGCACCGCGCGAGATTGGTGTCGCGAGCCTTCAGGCCGATGCCATCAAACAAGTCCGCGTTGGCATGGGGCGCCGCCGCCACCGGCTGAGCAGCCTGCGGAGCAGCAATGGTCAGCGGCTGCTTGCACTTGGGGCAAGCCACCGTCCGGCCGGCCAGTTCATCGCGGGCGGCGAACGCGGCACCACAAGCACAGACAACTTTGATGGGCATAAAACTTTGAAATCAGCCGCCCCGCGCGAGGCGTGCGGTTGTTGAGGTGAAACCGTGGGCTACCGCCGAGCGGCTGATCCGAACATGAAGTGTTGACGAAGCACTAGCCTCCATTTTAGCCAGCGATTTGGCCAACGACCACGCTCATTGAGTAAATTTCCCCGCTCCCGCGACTCGCCCGCAGCACGGCTGCAGGCTACATCGCTTGGCTGGCAAGGTCACGTAGCTCGCAGCCATGCTGCGAGCGAGTGAGTTGGGTACACTTGGCCGATCAGAAAACAGGGCCCGGCGCTCTCGA
>JAYTUF010000879.1:0-3498 GCA_043744755.1 Anatilimnocola sp. | reverse complement strand
CCCCTCACCCTAACCCTCTCCCCGGAGTACCGAGGAGAGGGAACTTGTTAAAATACTTCGTTTCACTTCCTCGCTTGAATCACAGTAATTCCATATGCCCCGTTACAACCCCGCCACCATTGAGCCCAAGTGGCAGCAGTATTGGGAACAGCAGCAGACCTTCAAGACGCCGGAAATGCCGGTAGGCGAGAAGCTGTATGTGCTCGATATGTTCCCCTATCCGAGCGGCGATGGGCTGCACGTCGGACATCCCGAGGGATACACAGCCACGGACATCGTCTGCCGCTTCGAGCGTATGCGGGGCAAGTGCGTCCTGCACCCGATGGGCTTCGACGCCTTCGGTTTGCCGGCCGAAGAACATGCCATCAAGACGGGTCAGCATCCGCGTACCAAGACCGAAGAGAACATTGGCACGTTCACGCGGCAGTTGAAGATGCTGGGCTTCAGTTACGACTGGACCCGCGTGCTGGCCACGACTGATGTCGAATATTTTCGCTGGACGCAGTGGATCTTTCTGGAACTGTTCGATACCTGGTTCGATGGCGAGCAAGGCCGCGGCCGGCCCATTGCCGAGTTGACGATTCCAGCAGAGGTGAAAGCGCAAGGTGAGCGGGCGGTGCGGCTGTATCAAGATGAGCATCGGCTGGCCTATCAATCATTCGCGCCCGTCAATTGGTGTCCCGCGCTGGGCACGGTCCTGGCTAATGAAGAAGTCATCGATGGCAAGAGCGAAGTCGGCAAGCATCCCGTCGTTCGCATGCCGCTACGGCAGTGGATGCTGCGAATCACTGCCTATGCTGACCGGTTGGAAAACGACCTGGAGCAAGTGAATTGGCCTGACGGCATCAAGAAGCTGCAGCGCGATTGGATCGGCCGCAGTACGGGGGCGGAGGTGGATTTTTATATTGGTCCCACAAGTGCGTTCGAGAATTGGAAGTACTCACGTGCACTTGCCATTAAGGACAGTTTCCCACGCAAGTCCAACGATGACGTGCTGCGGATTTACACCACGCGGCCGGATACGCTGTTCGGCGCGACCTACATGGTCATCGCGCCGGAGCATCCGTTCGTCGCCCATCTGACCACGCCCGCTCAACAGGCCGCAGTGACCGCCTATTGCGAGAAGGCGGCGAGCAAGAGCGACCGCGAACGGCAGGAAGAGACCAAGAAGAAGACCGGCGTCTTCACCGGCGCGTTTGCCATCAATCCGGTGAATGGCAACCCCGTGCCGATCTGGGTTGCCGACTATGTGCTGTGGGGATATGGCACTGGCGCGATCATGGCCGTCCCTGCGCATGATGAGCGGGACTTTGAGTTTGCCCAGCAGTTCAACCTGCCGATCATCGCCGTCGTCGATCCAGGCGATAGCGAGGAGTTTGATCGGCATGATGTGCTGGCTGGCAAAACGTGTTGCACCGAAATGGGCGTTTCGGTCAATAGCGGTAACTACAACGGCTTGATGACCGCTGAGTTCAAGCGACGCATCACCGCCGATCTGGCCGCGGCCGGTTTGGGTCGCGAAGCGGTCAACTACAAATTGCGCGATTGGCTCTTCAGCCGGCAGCGCTTCTGGGGTGAGCCGTTTCCGATTCTGCATGAGATCGATGCCGCCGATCAGCCGACGGGCTTGATCCGCGCGGTCGAGCAAAAAGACCTGCCCGTCGATCTCCCGCACCTGGACGACTTCAAGCCACACGGCAAGCCCGAACCACCGCTGGGCAAGGCACCGGTGGAGTGGTTGTATCCCACGATCGACGGCCAGCGCTATCGGCGCGAAACCAACACGATGCCGCAATGGGCCGGCAGTTGCTGGTACTACCTGCGGTTCATCGATCCGCGGAATGGCAAAACCTTCATTGATCGCGCGAAAGAAAAAGCCTGGATGCCCGTCGATCTGTACGTCGGCGGCGCGGAGCATGCCGTGCTGCATCTGCTCTATGCGAGGTTCTGGCACAAGGTCCTCTTCGACCGGGGCCATGTCAGCACGGCAGAGCCATTCCGCAGCCTGGTGAACCAGGGGATGATCCTGGGTGATGTCGAATTCACCGGTTACTCGCGGGCGGATGGCGTGTTCGTGAGTGCGGCTGACGTTGTCGATGACGACGAAGGGAACGCCATTGTCCGCGTAACCGGCGAAGCAGTGAAGTCGCAGAAGATGAAGCCGGAGCAGGTCGAAAAGAAGGGTGATTCCTTCGTTCTGAAAGAGAACCCCGCCATTCGCATCGAAAGCCGGGCTTTCAAAATGTCGAAGAGCCGCGGCAACGTGATCAACCCGGACGACATTGTGAAGAACGAGGGCGCGGACTCCTTGCGGCTGTACGAAATGTTCATGGGTCCGCTGCCGGCCACCAAGCCCTGGAGCATGGCCGGCGTTAGTGGCGTGCGCGGCTTTTTGGATCGCGCCTGGCGATTGATGGTGGACGACCGCGCGGAGGAATTGGCTTTGTCGTCCGTCGTGCAAGACATCGAGCCGACGGAAGAGCAGGCCCGTACTTTGCACAAGACCATCAAGCAAGTCACCAGCGACATCGAACGGATGGAGTTCAACACGGGCATCGCGCGGATGATGGAGTTCACCAACTTCTTCACCAAGCAAACCGTCCGGCCCAAGTCGGTGATGCAATCGTTCGTCCTGCTGCTCAGTCCGTTCGCGCCGCACATTGCGGAGGAACTGTGGCAGTTGCTGGGGAACAAGCAAACGCTGGCCTACGAACCTTGGCCCCAGTGGGACGAAGCGCTGACGAAGGACGCGGAGATCGAAATCCCCGTGCAAATCCTGGGCAAATTGCGCGGCAAAGTGATCGTGCCCGCCGAAAGCAATCAGGATCAGATTCTCGCCGCCGCCCACGCCGATCCGCGGATCAGCGAATTGCTGGCGGGGAAGACGATTGTCAAATCGATTGTCGTGCCGGGCAAGCTGGTCAATTTTGTCGTGAAATAAAAACGGGAAACTCGCCGATGCGTTGCCTATCGTTGCTCGTCGGCAATTGCCTGGGTTTGATCGCGACAGCGACCTCCGCTCAGGAAGTGCCCCGCGTTGAGCTTGCCGACTATCAGTCCAAGTGCGACGTGCATGTGCAACAGGAAGGCACGTTTCTGCGACTCCAATGGCCGAGGTCATCTGGGGCGACGGAGAGAAAGTTCAGCGTCACCGGATTGATTGGACAGGGAGCGAACCTTTTATTCAGGGCGTTCATGGCGAGGAACTGTTGCCGCTGAAGATGCCCGGCGCGAAGTGGGTTCGCCTCGAAGCCTGGGACATCGCCGCCAACGGCGCCTTCACGCAACCGGTTTGGATCAAGTAATTGGGAAACGTCCACGAAATCTTCAGGCCAGCCTCGCCAGCGGCGGCTGCCTGTGGAATGACAACCGCCGATAAGGCGAACAGCATGTATGCGAGTACGAAAACGAAGCAAGTCGGATACTTGCCCCACGTGGTTGAGTTTTAATTCATGACTGCCTACTTCGTAGCCTCTGCATCGGCTTTAGCCTTCTTTT
>JAYTUF010000878.1:0-3499 GCA_043744755.1 Anatilimnocola sp. | reverse complement strand
GCCGCGTACCGCCGCTCTTCGCTCCCCCAGATGCCGATCAAAAAGAAGAGCGGGATCAGCGTGAACTCGAAGAAGATATAGAACAGCAGCAGATCGCGAGACGTGAACACGCCGAGGCAGCCAAATTCCAGGAGCAGGAGCATCGCATAGAAGAGCGCTTCGCGCTCCTTGATCGCTTCCCAGCTCACCAGCACGGCCGTGACCATCAGCACCGCCGAGAGGCCAAACATCCAGACGCCCAGCCCATCCAGGCCCACGCTGAACTTGACATCGATCAAGCCATGCGAAGGAGCAAGCCAGGCATATTCGGTTTTCGCCACGCTACCATCTTTCGCGGCGTCTGGATTCTGGGCCACTTCACGCGTGTAACCCAGGCACAGGTAACTGGCCACGAGGAGCGTCAGCAGCGTGACGGCGAGCGCGGTGTAGCGAATAGCATCCCGCCCCAGCGGCTGCACGACCCACAGCAGCGCAGCGCCAAGCAGCGGCAAAAAAATTGCAACGAGCAGCAGTACACGAAGCGTATCCATGGCACCTTATCCTGCCCACAACAGGCGGGCAGCGAGCAAAATCACGACGCCCAAGACCATCGCCGCCGCATAGAACTGCACGAGCCCCATCTGCAGCGACCGCATCAGCGAACCCACCGCGGCGGGAATCCAGCCGCACAGGTTCACCAGGCCATCGATGATCCAACGATCAATCCAATAGAACACTGCGGCCAACAACTTCAGCGGCCAGACAATCAGGCCGTAATACAATTCATCAAAATAGAACTTGCCGTAAGACAGCCGATAAGGCGACATGAACTGCCCGAGCAATAGTGGAATTGCCAGGACCAGAGAAAGGACGCCCAACAACAGGCCCAGCGTTGAGACAACAAAGCCGAGGCCGATGCTACGGAGCCAACGGGTTGGTCCTCCGATCCACCAGACGCGCTCCAGTTGCAGCACCCACTGCGGGTCGGTGTAGCGTTCGATGCCGCGGAGTTCAAACAGGCCGCGGAGATATTCGACTTCGGAGCGCTCGCCTAGATAGAGAAACAAAGCGAGCAGGATGCCCGCGATGGCAACCACCGAACTGAGAGCGGCGACGGTCAGGTGAAACTCAGGCTGTGCGAGCCGCGTCGTGGCGATCAAGCCGGTCGCCAGCGAAGGGGTCTGGCCGATATAGTCCGCCAGCAAGTTGGTGCTCGCCCCATTCCGCAGCCAGATTCCGCCAATGATGACAGCGCAGACGGCCAGCACGAGCAGCGGCCCGGTCATCAGCGGCGGTGATTCATGCGCATGATGGCCCGCCTGCGGCGGGATTCGTTCCTCGCCATAGAACGTCATGAAGAACGCGCGGAACGTGTAGAACGCCGTGAGAAACGCGGTAAAGAGTCCTAGGTAGTAGAGAATGCTGTAAATGGTCTTGAAGCGAGCGAGTTCGACCGGACTGAGGGCAGCCAGCGGTGAGTTCACTGCGTGATCACTGGCACTTACGGGCGGATGATGCGGATCGTGGACGGCTGGGTGTTGCAAGTGTTCCAGCTCATGCACCTTGTCATGCACCGCGCCCAGGATTGAATCCTTGCTCCAGAAGCCCGCCAGCGGAAAGATGCCCGCCAAAGCGAGACAGCCACAGAGAAATGTCCAATGCGTTTGCGGCATGAGCTTACGGAGGCCGCCGAATTGACGCATGTCGATGACGTTTCCCATCGCATGCATCACGCTCCCCGCGCCCAGGAACAGCAGGGCTTTGAAGAACGCGTGCGTGAACAAGTGGAACATCCCGCCGGTAATGCCCGCGAACGTTCCGAGTCCTAACCCAAGAAACATGAAGCCCAGTTGGCTGACCGTCGAGTAAGCGAGGACCCGCTTGAGATCGTACTGTGTGAGCGCGATCAAGCCGGCAAGTAACGCCGTGAACCCTCCGACGCAGGCCACAACGAGTTGCGCAGTCGGAGACATCATGAACAGCGGCGTACAGCGGGTGACCATATAAACGCCGGCCGTCACCATGGTCGCGGCATGAATCAGAGCGCTAACCGGCGTCGGGCCTTCCATCGCATCGGGAAGCCAGACATGCAGCGGGAACTGGGCACTCTTGCCGCACGCGCCAACCAGCAGCAATAAGCAGATGGCCGTGGCAATCCCGCCGCCGATGTACAGCCCGTCCCGCAAGCGCAGTTGTCCAAGCACGCCGCGAACCAGCGTCTTTTGCTTTACGGCATTCTCGCCGTGAATATCAATCAGATCGCGCTCGGAAGATTCCAGCACCTTCGCGATGGCTGCGGGATCGGTCGTCCCATCCCGCAGTGAGTCGTGATAGTTGAGCGTGCCGTACGTGATCCAAATCAAGAACAACGCCAACGCGAACCCAAAGTCACCGACGCGATTGACGAGGAACGCCTTCATCCCCGCCGCGGCCGCTGCCGGCTTTTGATACCAGAAGCCGATCAGCAGATAGCTGCAAACGCCCACCGCTTCCCAAAACACGAATAGCAGGACGAAGTTGCTGACGGAGACCAGCATCGTCATTGAGAAGACAAACAGCGCGACGAAGGCGAAGAACCGCCAGTACCCGCGGTCACCGTGCATGTAGCCCGCGCCGAAGATCGTCACCAGCGTGGCCACGAAGGTGACCATCGAGAGCATCATCGACGTCAGGCCATCGGCCCGTAGCGTCACATCAATGCGGAAGTCTTTCGAGCCGGCATCGGACGGAGTTGAACTGCCTGGAGTGGCCGCTTCACTCGGCGCGATCGGCTTCAGATCGTAAGCATCCACCACATTCGCCCATGTCCAGAGTGTGACCACCTTCTCATAACCGGCCGTTCCCGACGGCTGCGCCTTATGAGCGCGCATGATCTCGCCCGCTAGCGCCAGGCTGCAGAGGAACGAACCGCTCAGGGCGATGATCACCGGCCAATGACTGGCATTGCGCAGCACTCGCGCGCCGAGCAGGCCAATGAGAATGGCGGCGGCCAGCGGCAACGCGGGAATCAGGATGAGGCAGAGCGTGATCGTGTCCATGCGTTACACCCGGCTCCGATGCTGTTGTTCGTCCACATTGGGGAGCGGCTCGCGGCCGGCGGGTGTCAGCGTGGGCCAGACCTGATCTTCGGCCAGTTCCTCAGGCACTTGTTGATCGACATAAGCGGGCTGCCCCTCCTCGCGCAGGTCTTGCCAAATGACCGCGTCGAGCTTGCCGGTCCGCTGGGCGAGCATCAGGATCAAAGCCATCGCGATCCCCGCTTCGCAGGCGGCGACGGTGATCATGAAAATTACCAGCGTCTGCCCATCCCAGGCCGTGGGATTGCCGAGGCTGCCATGAAAGCGACCGAAAGCGACCAGGCTGACGGCCACGCCCTGCAGCATCATCTCGATGCACAGGAACATAACGATCATGTTCCGCCGCACGAGAAAGCCGATCAGGCCGATGACGAACAGCAGGCCGCCGACGATCAAATAGTTGTAGAGCAAACTGATTTCGTTCATCGCGATTCGGCTCCCGG
>JAYTUF010000877.1:0-13842 GCA_043744755.1 Anatilimnocola sp. | reverse complement strand
GGCAGCTGGCGGCCATCATCGCGATGACGCTCGGCGTGCTGACCAAGGAAGTGATGATCACTTGCTTGCCGGTTGCGATCTTGTTCGATCGCGCGTTCATCGCTCGCTCTTGGCAGGGCGTGTGGCAACAGCGGCGCGGTTTCTACCTGTTGCTCGCGCTGCCACTGAGTTGGACGTTCATCACGATGCAGCTGACCAACGCGGAAGAATACTCAGCCGGTTTCGGCTTCCGCGGCGTCTCGCCTTGGGAATATCTCCGCTCGCAGCCGCTGGTGCTGCTGCATTATCTGCGACTCTCGTTCTGGCCCGATCAACTCCTGCTCGATTACGGCTGGCCTGTTTCCAGCGATTCATTGAGCATCTATCTGCCTGGCGCGATCATTGTTTCACTGCTGGGAGCATCGCTATATGCACTCTGGAAGCATCCGACTTTCGGCTGCATCGCGCTGGCGGCGTTTCTGGTGCTTGGTCCCAGTTCCAGCATCATGCCGATTGCCGATTTGTGCTTTGAGCATCGGATGTATTTGCCGCTGATGAGCGTCGTTGCCCTGACCGTTCTGGGCGTTTATTCGTTGGTTGAACGACAACCCAAGCTTGGAATTGCACTACTTATGATCGTTGCGAGCGCACTCGGCTATCGAACGACCATCCGCAACAACGACTACGCCAATCCCATTCGCCTCTGGGAGAAGAACGTCGCCGCTCGTCCCGAACATGGCCGGCCTCACTTGCTGCTCGCGATGCTCTATGACCGCGCGGGACGAACCGCCGATGCGGGTATGCAATATCAGGCAGCAGTCAGCGTGAAGCCCACGTATCTCAAAGGCCTGCTGAACCTGGGTGGCTGGCACTTTCGACAGGGCCAGTTCCGCCAGGCAGCGCAGAGTTTTCAGCGCGCGACCGAAGTGGAACCGGCGAACCCAATCGGCTACACGCAGTGGGGCCGATCACTGCTCGAACTGGGCGAAACAACCGCCGCCCGCGAGCCACTCGAAACTGCCTTGCAGCTCGATCCTCGCGATGCCGTCGCACTGCGGTCTTATGCCTGGCTGCTGTCCACGTCTCCCATCGACGAACAACGAGATGGCCAGCGCGCACTGAAAATGCTTTCGCAATTGCCGGCCGATCCCGCCCATCACGACGTCTGGCGGCTCGATGTGCTCGCTGCCGCCTACGCTGAAACGGGCAACTTCCCCGCGGCGATTGAGTCCATTGATCTCGCCCGCCAACAAGCCCGCGAGCAACAACGGCCCGCCGCCCTGCAGGAACAGTTGCGCCTGCGGGCGGAAGAGTATCAACGGAAACAACCTTGGCGGATCAAGGCGCTTCCGTAGGATGGCCACTCTTGGCCGTCTTTCCGGCAGACGGGCAAGAGTGCCCATCCTACGCTAAGTAGCGACCGGTTCTTCGCTCGCTGCTTCGTTGCGGATCAGCTCGACCAGATCGCGGGTGGTGAGCTTGCCGGCCTGATCGGTTCCTTCCAGCACATCGGCCACCAGGTGCCGCTTGCCGGCGTGCATGGCCAGGATTTGCTCTTCAATCGTGTCCTTTGTGACCAGGCGATAAACCGTCACCGGCCGCGTTTGGCCGATGCGATGGGCACGATCCGTCGCTTGATCCTCGACGGCGGGGTTCCACCAGGGATCCATGTGAATGACATAGTCGGCCGCCGTCAGGTTCAAACCGGTGCCGCCTGCCTTCAGCGAAATCAGGAACAACTCCCCTTCGCCGCGCTGGAAGGCATCGACCCGCTTCTCGCGTTCCTTCGCGGGTGTTTGGCCATCGAGATACTGATAAGTGATCCCCGCCGCATCGAGCGCGCCGCGAATCAAATCCAAGTGCTGCACGAATTGACTAAAGACCAGCGCCCGGTGACTTCCTTCCCGCAGCTCTTCAACAATTTCCATGAACAGCTCGAGCTTGGCCGAACCGCCGGGCCACTCCGCATCGACCAGCTTGGGATGACAAGCCAATTGCCGCAGACGAGTGAGGGCGGCGAGAACTTCAAACCGCCGATCGGCCACGCCGCCCTTCTCCGACTCGCCCGCGCCGGCCAGGCTGGCGATGGCATCGAGCCGGGCGGCGTGGTATCGCTGCCGTTCTTCGGGCGTGAGCTCGGCAGTGCGTATGATCTCGGTCCGGTCCGGCAATTCTTCCAGCACTTCCGACTTAGTTCGCCGCAAAATGAAGGGCCGCATCAACCTCGACAGCGACCGACGTCTGGCGGGGTCCTTTTGCTTTTCGATTGGCTCCGCATATTTGGTGCGGAACCGATCCCAACTGCCGAACAGGCCGGGACAAACCGCGCGGAAGATGCTCCACAATTCGCCGATGTGGTTTTCGAGCGGCGTGCCGGTCAGCGCCAGCCGCCATTCGGCGTCGAGTTGTCGAACTGCCTGCGCTGTTTTGGTCACGCTGTTCTTGATCTTCTGCGCTTCATCCAGCACCAGCGTGCCGAAATGGACCTTGCTGAGCTTGTCGATATCGCGCAGCAGCAGGCCGTAGCTCACGACCAGCACATCCCCCGCCCCGACATTTTGCAGCACGTCGGCGCGATCGGTCTCACGGTAGAGAATCGGCCGCAGCGTGGGAGCGAACCGTTGCGTTTCGCGAACCCAGTTAAAGCCGACACTGGTCGGCGCTATGACGAGCGCGGGGCCTTGTTCAGCCCGTTCAATCAAGACCGCCAAGGTCTGCACCGTCTTGCCGAGACCCATGTCATCGGCCAGGCAGCCGCCCATGCCCCAAGCGGCGAGGCGCGAGAGCCATTGATAACCCTCGACCTGATAATCGCGCAAATCGGCGGCCAATGTGATCGGCGGCTCGGGTCGCAAATCTTCGGCCGCGCTCAACCTGCGCAGCGATTCATCCCAGGCCAGGCAGGTTTTTAGTTCCATGCTCGGATCGCACATTTTCTGCAGCACGGGGGCCGCCGTGATATCGAACTCCAGTTTGCCCCCCTTGGTCTCGTGTGTCACATCGTCGAGTACTTCCAGCGATTGCCGCAGCTTCTGCGCGAGGCGGACGAACTGATTTGGCCCCACTTCGACATAGCGATTTCCCTTCCGCATCGCGTGCAGGATCTTCGCCAATTCCACTTCTTGCCCATCGATCTCAACACTGCCATTAAGGCCAAACCAATCATGCTGTGAAGCAATCTGCACCCGCAACGCACTTGGTTGCAGAGTCTGACTGACGGTTCGTTTCGCACCCTCGGGCCATTGCACTACCAAATCTTCCTGCGGCTGATCGACGAGCAGCGCGAGTAGATCGAGGGCATCGTCGTTGCTGGGCAGTTGCCATTGCCAGGGGCGCGAGGAATTGAACATCCCCAGCCGCAACGTCTCGACAATCTCCATCGCCCGGCGACGCTCTTCCGCCGATTTGCGTTCAAACCGAATTTGCTTTCCTTCCTTCAAGACCGTGAGCGACTTCGGCCCTTCGCCCGGCGTATAGGCTTGCCTTCCAGCGACCGGCACCACGACCATTTCCGCGGCCACTCCCTCCGGCTGCTGCGGCGTCAAGCGCAGGAACAAACGATGATCCGCGGCTTCCACTCCGCCGGCGAGACTCTCCGGCAATGAGACCGGCATCCGATTCTGCAATAGCGCCAACTTGCCGAGCAGCGCCGGCTGACCCGCGGGCGGGATGGCCTCGGGAAACGCGGCGAGCCGAGCCGCGAAATTAACGGTCGCCGAATCCCCCATGCCGAGCACGATGCGGTTGCGCTCGCGATCGACCCACAGCGGCTTCTCGAAGGAGGAGCCGTTTTTGCTCCAAATGATCTCCCCCTCGGGACACTGCCCATCGATGGCTGGCCGAATTCGCCAACCCTCGGGTCGCTCCACAATGCTCAGGCCGAATTCACCGCGGACGATCTCAATCGGGGCTTCCGTCCCGCTCGCCCAAGTTACGCCCGGATGGCCGATCAATTCTCGCAGGATGTCGAACGGCAGCAGCGGTGCCCCATAGCCGCCGTAGCCATAGCGATTCGAATTCTGTTCGCTATTATAGCGCTGGGCCACGCGGCGATCGGCGTCGTGCGCCCAAGCGCTTTCCAATCGCAGGAACTGATCGAAGCTGAGCCGGCGGCCTTTCAACCATTTGCCCGTCTTCCCTATTTTTTGCTCGTAAGGGTCGATCGTGAAATGGATGTTGTTCGAGTTGTTTTGAAAAGGGCTTGTGCTGACACGATACTCAACTCGCCAGGCAATCCGCGTCTGCGGCTGCGTAATCGTTGGTTGAACGGGTGGTGCTGCCTTCAAAAACTGATCGACGAGTTGCAACGCGACCCGCCACGAATCGGTTGCTTCTTCCGCCGACAAAACATACATCTTTGTCCGTAGCGGATCGGTCTTGTTTTGCAGCACGGCAGTCAGGCACCGCACGGCCGCCAGCGTATGGTGACAGAAGTGATGCCGGCGGTACTCGTGGCAGGTGCCCGTGACGTCGGCCAGATCGGCCGGGATGACGACCCGGCTGACAGAATTGCCCAAACCTGGCCCATTCAGATACATCACGATGCGGCAGGTCTTGCCCCCTGCATTGCAAGAGAGCAACCCTTTCCGCGCATCAAAGTAAAAGTCGCTCAAGCCCAGGCTAGAGGTGGGTTTGACCATGCCGGAATCGACGTGATCCCCTTCCCACTGCGCGAGATCCTTCAGCAACTCGCTGAGCAATAGCAACCGGTTCGCGGCGCTGGTTGGTGGCGGAAGTTCGATGCCATCCGAATCAAATTGGTCAAAATCCATGTCCGTTCCTCCCTGAACCATTCATCCTGGTGGTCATAGGACGAAAATGTACCGAATTCTGTTTGAATTTGCCAGTGTGTGCGAAGTGATTTTGGAATTTGTTGGATGGCAAGTTGGAAACTTGCCCCACGGCGTTTTGCTAATGATCGGCTGTCATTTGCGATTCGACCATTTGGCGGTAACGACCGCTGTGGGCGATGAGCTCTGCATGGGTGCCCGTCTCCAGAATCCGCCCTTGTTCGAGCACCACGATCTTGTCTGCCCGGGCGATGGTGCTGAGGCGATGAGCGATGACCAGCGATGATCGGCCACCCATCAGGCGGTCCAAGCTTTGATGGATCAGCCGTTCACTTTCGGTATCGAGGTTGCTCGTCGCTTCGTCCAGAATCAGAATCCGCGGATTGGCCAGCAAGGCCCGCGCAATGGCCAGTCGTTGCCGTTGCCCGCCGCTCAAGCGCACGCCGCGCTCGCCAATCAGCGTGTCATAGCCCTTGTCCATGTCGCGAATGAACTCGTCGGCATTGGCAGCGATGGCCGCGGCGCGAATGTCGTCTAAGGTGGCATTTCGCGAGGCATAACCGATGTTCTCCCCAATTGTGCCATCGAACAGAAATACATCCTGTTCAACAATTCCCAGCAACCCGCGGTAAGCATCGACGGGCAGCTCGCGCAGATCGACGCCATCGAGATGAATGCTCCCCGCCGTGGGATCATAGAAGCGGGCGACCAGATTGCAGAGCGTCGTCTTCCCCGCGCCACTGCGACCCACGAGGGCCACGACGGTGCCCGGTGCTATTTCCAAATCGATCTGTTCCACCGCCGGTTGTTTCGCGGCCGGATACTGAAACGTCACGTTGCGGAACTCAATCCTGCCGTTTACGCGACTGGCATCGAGCGAACTCGTCGGTGGCGTGTGGGCCGTTTCCAGTGGTTCGTTCAGCAGATCGAGCACGCGATCGAGGCCGGCCAAGTTGTTTTGAAACGTCGTTGCGCTATTGGCCAAGGTTTCGAGCGGGCCGAGGAGCATCGTCAGATAGACCAGAAACATCGTCACATCGCCGATGGTCAGCCGGCCTTGCAATACCTGCGAGCCGCCGTAGATCAAGAGGGCGATGGAAGACAGCGGAATGATCACGTCCCAGATCAGTTCGACCACCC
The DNA here is from genome assembly GCA_043744755.1 of Anatilimnocola sp. Lineage (GTDB taxonomy): Bacteria > Planctomycetota > Planctomycetia > Pirellulales > Pirellulaceae > Anatilimnocola. Next base: position 7,933 of record JAYTUF010000877.1, on the reverse strand, counting down.
GCGTCCACCACCAGACGAATAGTTGTTGCCTGGCCATCAGGTGATTACCGGAGACGTACCGCTGCGTTTCGCTTCGCTCCCGGCCATAGGTGCGGACGATGCGGATGCCGCCAAAGGCTTCGGTGGTTTGGCCGTCGATCCCTTGCCGCTGCGTGCGAATATCGCGATACAGCGGCCGGATGCGACTGATCCAGGTGCGATGCGTCAGATAGACCGCAGGGAGCAGCAGCAGGCCGCCAATCGTCATCCGCCAATCGACCCAAGTGAGCACCAGCAGGCTGCCCATGAGTTGAATCACCGCTCGCCACGGGTTGTAGAGCATGCTGAAGACGAGTTCCGAAATGCCGCCGGCGTCATCCCGCAGCAGACTCGTCGCCCCGCCCGATTTGAGCTGATACACGCGATGCAGCGGCAGCCGCACCGCGTGGGCGAAGACCTTGCGGCGGATGACCACATGCAGCCGATTCACCGTCTTCGTCGCCAGCCAGCGACCGCTTAGAGAAATGATGGTGGACACCAGCGACACACCGACCACAAACGCCCCGACCAGATACAGCAGTTGATAACGGTCCGTCGGCAACCCCCAATCATGGCTCCACCAGTCAGGCAACGGCCGGTCGGTCAACACGTTGTCGATCACGATTTTCGTCGCCAGCGGCGGCACGAGATTGAGCAGCGTCGCCATCGTCAGTGTGAGCAACGCAATCGCAATCGGCCCGCGATGACCGGCCAGCAGCTTCAAAAACTCCCGCAACAACTGCCCAAACGAACGAGTCCGCGGTGTCTTGTTCTTATCCTCTTCCTCGTCCTTCAAATCGGCCGGTGCCTTCCCTCGATTCCGTTCGCGCACCTTCCTTCGATATTCTTTGAACCGCTGACCGCTGCTGGCAATCGTCATCGTGGCATCCGCATTGGCTGCTGTGCTTCGTGTCTCGCTCCCCTTCATCATCACACCCACCCCCAATTGGGCAAGGGGAACCTATGGGGCAATGTTCCAACTTGGCAGGCTCGACATTGCAAACTCGATTGACTCGTTAACGGTACAAATGTATAGTATCTACCGGAAGGAGTGCTAGCACATGGGTCAGTCGCCGTTGTCATCTGCTCGCGAAGCCCTGGTGGCGTCGCTGCGCCGTCGTTTGGCTGCACTCCAGCCGGGGCGGGTGCCGGAATTGCCGGCGACCAAGGAAGCGGCCGCCGCTCCGCCGGAACCGGTCGTAAGTGCCGCTCTTAGCACGGGTTGCCCGCCTCTCGATCAGTTGTTGCCGCAGCGGGGTTGGCAGCGGGGTTCACTGGTGGAATGGCTGGCGGAGCAACCGGGAAGCGGGGCGGGAACGCTGGCCTGGCTTTCCGCCCGCGAGGCGGCCCGCGATGGGCGGATGGTCGTGGTGCTCGACCGGCAGCGGCAGTTTTATCCGCCGGCCGCCGCCGCTTGGGGAGTGAGTTGCGAGCAGTTGCTGGTCCTGCAGCCGGCCGATGCCCAGGACGAACTATGGGCCCTCGATCAGGCCTTACGCTCTCCCGCAGTGGCCGCGGTTTGGGCACCGCTGGGGAAGCTCGACTCGCGGCAGTTTCGCCGGCTGCAATTGGCGGCTGAATGCGGCGGCACGCTGGGTCTGCTTGTTCGTTCGAGCCGTTATCGCGGGGAGCCGAGTTGGGCGGATGTGCAGTTGGTGGTGGAGGCTCTGCCCACAAAGCACACCTCGCGAGCCTTCACCGCTCGTACTTCGCGCCGGCTGCGGGTGGTTATCGCGCGGTGCCGTGGGGGAACGCCCGAGCAGATGGTGGAACTGCGGATTGAAGATTTCAGCGGGGCAATTCACGCCACACCAGCAGAGGGAACTCGCCATGCAACGCCGCATTCTCTGCCTCCACCTGCCGCAGTGGCCTTTGCAAACGGTTATCGTCGCCCGACCGGAGCTTAACAATGGCCGGGCCCTGATCCTCTTCACCCGCGATACCCGCTGGGGTGAACTCGTCGTTGCCTGTTCCACCACCGCCCGCGCGGCGGGTGTCCGACTCGAAATGCCTTTGGCCGAAGCGACCGCGCTGGTTGAACGCCGCGGCGCGTGGTTCGCCGCGGCCCATGATCCGCAGGCTGATCGCGCCGCGCTCACGCACCTGGCCGAGTGTTGCCAGCGCTTCAGTCCGCTGGTTGGATGGGAAACGGTTGCCGGGAAAGGAACCAGCTCAAAGCAGGCGTTCTCGCTTTTACAGCGCGATGCGGCGGTCCTTGCGCCGGACTTTTTATTGCTGGAGATCACCAGCATCGGCCGGCTGTTTGGGGGCGAAGGCCAACTCGCAACCGCCGTCCTCGCCGAACTGCGGCAACACGGTTATCACGCGGCAGCGGCCATCGCGCCGACGATCGGCGCGGCTTGGGGACTCGCTCGCGAGACAAAGGTTGCGGAGGTGCAGATTGTGAATGATTCTTCTTCCTTAGCCGCGTTGCCTCTCGCCGCACTGCGTCTGTCGGCAGGGATCATCGACCGGCTCACACAATTAGGCATTCAGCAATTTTCCGCGCTGCTGATGTTGCCGCGGGCGAGTCTCACGGCCCGCTTTGGAGAAGAACTGCTGCTGCGGATCGACCAGGCCCAAGGGACCGCCGCGGAGACCATCGTCCCCTGGCATCCGCCGCCGCAGTATGCCGCCGAGATCGCGTTTGAAGATCCCGTCGAAGATCGCCTGGCCCTCGAACAAGCGGCCGCCTCTTTGTTGCAGCAACTCGCGGCCGAACTCACCGCGGCGCAGCAAGGAGCTTTGCGCTTCGTCTGCCGGTTCGATTGCGAGCAAGAGGGCGTCGCCGGTCAACCGCTGCAATTGCGAATCGGATTATTTCGCCCCAGCGCTTCCGCCGCCCATTGGCAGGAACTGTTGCAAATGCAGCTTGAGCAGGCAGCGCTGCGGGGGAGTGTCGGCCGCCTCACGATTCACGTGCTGCAGACCGGCCCGCTCGAACAGCGGCAGCACGATTTGTTTCCCGATGCCACCACCGGTTCGCAGCACGCCTTGGCCACGCTCGTCGATCGGCTCAGCAGCCGGCTGGGAGAAGATCGCGTGATTTCGCCGCAGCTCCGCGCCGATCCTTTGCCCGAACGTGCCTGGCGAGCAATCCCCAGCACCAAAGCCAGCACAAGAAACAGACGCACCAAATCAAAACAAGCCTCTTCCAAAAAGAAACCCGCTCCCGAGAGCACGGACGAATCAAACCCCGCTTCCTTTCCCGCCGCCCGCCCGCTGCAACTGTTTCAGCCGCCGATTGCGTTAGAAGTAATCGCGCTGGCCCCGGATGGTCCGCCGCAGGTCTTTCGCTGGCGGGGCAAGGTGCATCGCGTCGCCCTGTTTTGGGGCCCGGAGCGCATCGAGACCGGCTGGTGGCGCGGCCGCAGTGTGCAGCGGGATTATTACCGCGTGGAAACCGAAACGGGTCTCCGCTATTGGCTCTTCCGCGAGCGCGTCGGCCGCACCTGGCATTTGCACGGAGCGTTTGAATGAGAGCTTATCGCAAGTTAAACTTCAGGCCATCACCATTGACGAAAAGACTCTTTTTCTACCGCAGGTTACCGCCGATGACCAAAACAATCCTTGCCCTGATGGTGTTCGTCGCCTTTGGACTGACGAACCTTTCCGCGGCGGAAACTCGCCCGCCGAATATCGTGCTGATCTTCATCGACGACATGGGCTATGCCGACATCGGCCCGTTCGGCAACACGCAGGTCCGCACGCCGCATCTCGACAAGTTCGCGACCGAGGGCATGAAGTTCACCAGCTTCTATGCGACGCCTGTTTGCTCGATGTCGCGGGCTTGCCTGATGACGGGCTGCTACAACACGCGGGTCTCGATTCCCGGCGTGCTGTTTCCCGGCAGTAAAGTCGGGCTACATCCCGACGAAATCACGCTCGGCGACATTGCCAAGCAGCAGAAATACGCGACCACCGCCATCGGCAAATGGCACCTCGGCTTTCAGCCCGAGTTCTTGCCCACGAAGCAAGGCTTTGATTCGTACTTTGGCATTCCCTACAGCAACGACATGGGGGCCAAGCCGAACCGGCCCGATTTTCCGCCGCTGCCACTGATGCGAAATGAAAAGATCATCGAAACCGAACCCGACCAGGCACAGCTCACCAAACGGTACACCGAAGAAGCGGTGAAGTTCATCCGTGACCAGAAAGACCAGCCATTCTTTCTGTACATGCCACACACCATGATTCACTTTCCGCTCGCCGCCTCGGCCGACTTCAAAGGGAAGAGCCAAATGGGCTTCATCGGCGATACGATTGAAGAGATCGATTGGTCGGTGGGCCAGATCATGAGGACGCTGGATGAATTGAAGCTCAACGAACAAACACTGGTGATCTTCACTTCGGATAATGGCCCCGCGGCCCGCTCAGCAGGAGTCCTCCGCGGCAACAAAGGAACCATCTTTGAAGGCGGCGTGCGCGAACCCTGCCTGATGCGCTGGCCGGACAGGATTCCCGCGGGAACAACCTGCGACCGAATCGCGGGCAACATCGATGTGCTACCGACAATGGCAAAACTCATCGGTGCGGACCTGCCCAAGAATCGCGTGCTGGATGGCCGTGACATTACCTCCATCATGTTCGACCCCCAAGCGCCAGCCGTGCGCGATACGCAGCTGTACTTCACCGGCGCTGGCGCTCTAGCAGCGATTCGCATTAACGAGTGGAAGCTATTCTTGAACGGCCTTCCCGCGGCCGGCAATAAGAAGAAAGCCGAAGAGGGCGCGAAGAAGAAAATCGCCGAGTTGCTCAATCCGGCCTTGTTCAATCTGACAAGCGATCTGGGCGAGACAAAGAACGTGGCTGCCGATAATCCCGAGATCGTCACGCGCCTCAAAGCCGTGGCCGAAAAACAACTGGCCGAGATCAAAGCTAATCAACGCCCAGCGGGACAAGCTCGGGACAATAAATGAATCTTATGTTGCGAACCCTGGCCACTGTCATCACCTGCCTGACACTCTGGACTGCGATTGGAAACTTCGCTTCGGCCGCCGGTCCCGATGCGCCCCACATTGTGTTTGTCCTGGCTGACGATTTGGGACTTGGCGATCTGAGTTGCTACGGCGGGGAAGTCGTAAAGACGCCGCACCTCGATCAATTGGCCCGCGAGGGAACCAGGTTCACGCAGTACTATAGTGCAGCCCCGATTTGCTCGCCTGCGAGGTGCGGCCTGCTCACGGGGCAGTTTCCCGCCCGCTGGAAGATCACGAGCTTCTTACAAGACAAACAAGGCAATCGCGCTTGCGAGCAAGTCGATTTTCTCGATCCCGCGGCGCCTTCGCTGCCGCGCATCTTGCAGAACGGTGGTTACGCCACCGCGCATTTTGGCAAATGGCATCTGGGCGGCGGCCGGGATGTGACCGAAGCGCCTAAGTTCGCCGCGTATGGTTACGACGAATCGGCCGGCACTTGGGAAAGCCCGGAACCTCATCCCGACATCACCGCAGGCAATTGGATTTGGTCCGATCAGGACAAAGTGAAACGCTGGCGGCGGACCGAGTTCTTCGTTGATCGCACGCTGCAGTTCATCGTCGCTCATCCACAACAGCCTTGCTTCGTGAATGTCTGGCTCGACGATCCCCACACGCCCTGGGTACCGCAGCCGAATGATCCAACCGAAAAGCCTCGACCTCAATCGCAGGATAACCTCGTTGCCGTGCTGAGCGAAATGGATCAGCAGATGGGACGCCTGCTGAAGGAGTTGCCGAAGAACACGCTGCTGATCTTCGTTTCCGACAATGGCCCGTTGCCGACGTTTCAAGGCAAGCGAACGCTGAATCTGCGAGGCAGCAAGCTCAGCCTGTATGAAGGGGGTCTGCGAGTTCCCTTCATTGCCCGCTGGCCGGATCACATTCCCGCCGGCATTGTGAACGACGAAACGGTGTTTGCGGGAGTTGATGTGCTCCCTTCCTTGGCGGCCATTGCTGGCGTTCGTTTGCCTGCGGACTACAAGCCCGCTGGCATCGACGTCAGTCGCCGATGGATGGGCAAACCGGCCGCGAGATCAGCGCCATTGTTCTGGGAATATGGCCGCAACGATACCAGCTTCAAGTACCCAGCCGCCGCCGATCGCAGCCCGCGTCTTGCCATGCGCGATGGCAATTGGAAGTTGCTCGTGAATCACGACGGCTCGCAGCTTGAACTTTATGACCTGGCAGTCGACCCGCGCGAAACTAAGAACCTGGCCGCTCAGCAAGTTGCGATTGCCGAAAAGTTGCGCGACCAAACGCTCGCCTGGCAGCGCTCATTGCCCAGACTTACTCCGGCACGGTGAAATTTTCGCTCATGTGCGGCGGAGTAAGTTTCGCGTGATCGCTGGGCGCGTCAATCAGCAAGTTCCCGTGAAACATCGCATGCGCACTCGATTCGCCGCGCAGCTCCACCGCCTTCGGCACGCTGGAGAATGTGTTCCCGCTGATGTTCACTTCGCGGGTTCCCTCCAGCACAATGCCCCCCGCCAGTTGGTCGTTCACCTTCCGTTTGACATCCCCTTCGCCGACATAGCTATCGCAAAAGCTGTTACCCGAAACGGTGATTCGCCCGCTATCTTTCGCTATTCGCAGACAACGAGTCTGCAGCGCTGGCACGGCTGCAGCGCCGCCCTTCGGAATCGCCGGCGGCTTGAGCAGCACGAAGGTGTTGGCCGAAACAGCGCAGCCATGCGCATCGACCAGATCGATGCCGCCGCCGTTATGGGCGATGACGTTCGCCGAGAGCGTGATGCCGTAGCAATCGCGAGCCAGCACAATCGCCCGCCCTTCACACTCTTCGATCATGTTCCCCGCGACGACTGAGCCATAAGTATTTTCGATGACGACGCCGTCTCCCAGATGATCGTCAATGCAGTTCCCCGTGAAGCAGAGATTGAAGGCATCGAAGCACCGCACCGCGTCGTCGTTCTCCTCGAACTGATTGCCGCAGACGACAATATCGTGGCAGCCGGGCAGGTTCAGCCCCGTCTGGTGGTTGTATGTAATCAGGCAATCGCTAACCCGCGGATCCTCGTAACACCGATCAAGCTTGATGCCATCCCCGCCGTGATTACTGACGGTCATCCCCTGAATGAAAATCTCATTCACCAGCAGCGCCGCAATGCCATGGCCGCTCTGCTCATTGCCGGTCAGGCGAAAGTTGCTGAGCATCACCCGCCACAGTTTGTCGGTCGCCTTCACCTTCTCGCCATCAGGATGGGCGATGATGATCGCCGGTTGGCCGTCCACGTTCATGTTCTTGATGTGGGTCGCCGTGCCCGACCCCTCAATTCGCACATCGGAGCGCGTGATAATCAGCGGCTGCGAAATCTCAAACGTCCCCGGCGGCAACCGCACCACGCCCCCTTCCGCGGGAATCGCATCGAAGGCGAGTTGCAGCGTTGGAAAGTGTACGGCCTCAATCACCGCGCGAGCGCCGGGCAAGGTGGCTTGCCGCGCTGGATCTTGCGCGGTTGCGAGCGCCGCCGGTCGCCCATGTTGATCCAGCAGCCAACCGAGTCCGCCAAACAGCAAAAGAGCAACGACGACGAAATTGAAGCGCTGCGACATTTTTGTTTCCTTGTTGCCGGTGTGATTTGTAAGATGGGCACTCGTGCTTGTCTGACGGGCAAGAGTGCCCATCTTACGAGATTCCAAGCGGCCACGAACAGCAACGGGGACGAGCATGAGCGCAGAATCAACCGGCGGTGAGAGTTTATCGCAGCGCTCGCGGCAGACGAGATGGAGAGACATCAAGCCACCGGCGTCCGCGAGTTCAGCGTGGGCGCGGCCAGCAATGAGCACGCGGGTGGCTCGCCGGGAGAAGATCCAATGTATCATCGCTTCCATCGCGTCAAAGGCGGTTTTCTATCGGTCACTCTCAAACCGCGCGATAGAGAAAGTGAGATCGTCGTGCAGCATCGCGATGTGCATGGCGA
>JAYTUF010000876.1:0-3518 GCA_043744755.1 Anatilimnocola sp. | reverse complement strand
ACGTCTGCTCGACGCGGGCGGTATTCGAGAAGCTGACGACCATTGCCACGTCGCCGGGCTTCATCTGTTCGATCAGCGCGATCGCTTGCTGCTTGGCCGAGTCGAGCCGCGTGGGCGTCACATCGCTGGCGTTCATGCTGGCCGACGTATCGACCATGAAGATCAAGCGATTGCCGAGCAATTCCGTCCCTTTCCAGCCGGGACGAACCAGCGTGAAAATCAGCAGCCCGATCAGCAGCAGTTGGAGCAACAAGAGCAGACTTTGCCGCAGCCGTTGCCAGAGCGAATTGACGTGCAAGTCTTCAATGGCCCGGCTCCACAAATAGGTGCTGGGCACTTGCAACGGCTGCCGCCGCAGCTTGAGGAAGTAGAGCGCAATAATCGCCGGCGGCACGAGGGCGAGCACAAACCACTGGCCCAGCGTGAGCGTGTTGAGGAAATGATTGGTGAAGAATTGCATGGCTTATCTCACCAATCCCCGTTTGCGCAGATAGGTGCCGACGAGCTTATCCACCGGCGTTTCGGTGCTGGTCATCAGGTAGTTCATGCCACGGCGGGTGCAATAGTCTTTGGCACCATCGACGAACGCGGCGAGTGTTCGCTTGTAGCGGTCGAGCAACGGCCGGCTGACGGTCACTTCGGCGATGTCGGCATCTTCGGCATCGACCAGACGGAGGTCGCCTTTGATTTCGGGATTCAGTTCTTCGGGGCTGAGCACGTGCAGTAGATAGACGTCCATCTGCTGCGCGACCAGCAGTTTGAGCGCGTTCTCGTAGCCGCTCTTATCCATCAGATCGGTGATCAGAATCAAGATTCCCTTGCTCTGATTGCGGATGCAAAAGTTGCGGATGCCTTGCGAGAGGGACACGTTCTCGCCGGGCTGAATGCTGTTCAAGTGCTCGATCATCCGCCAGACGCTCGCCCGGCCGCGGAGAACCGGCCCGGGGTTGCGGTGCGAAGTGCCCAGCGACTCGATCTTCACCCGGTCCGCCCGCGTCAGGCCGATATAGCCCAGCGCCGCGGCCAGTTGCTTGGCGTAGTTGAGCTTCGTCGGCTCGCCGAATTCCATGCTGGTGCTGGCGTCGATCAGCACATAAACATGCAGGTCTTCCTCTTCCAGAAACAGTTTCAAAAACAGGCGGTCCATGCGGGCATACAAGTTCCAATCGATGAACCGCAGATCGTCTCCGGGCACATAGTTGCGAAAGTCCGCAAACTCGACGCTCTGCCCCTTCCGCTTGCTCCGCCGCTCGCCTTTCATGCGGCCCCGAAAGATCTTCCGGCTCATCAGTTCGAGCCGTTCGAGCTGCGCAAGCAACTGCGGGTTGAGAAGGGGGATGTCGGGGATGGTGGACATGGAGTTAAATCAACTCTTTGCGAAGGAATTCTAAACTAAAGGTGGAATCGAGTTCGTATTCTTAGCCACCAGCTTTAGCTGGTGGTCATAGCGAAAAAAACCCTCCGGGCTTTAGCCCTTAACCGAATCGTGAGGTCGGGTGCTGTACCGCGCACTAATGGCTAAAGCCGACTCTCTCGTTGCCTAAACCACCAGCTAAAGCTGGTGGCTAAAAAGGGGAGCGACGAAAGTTTAACACTCTCGCTGGTCATATCCCTCCCCTTCATCATATTCGCAAAAACGCTCCAGGCGTTCACTCTGCGTTCCACGGGCATGATGTTCCTTCTGATTGGCGATATAGCGAATCACCCAAGGCAGGTTTCGCTTTCCAAAGCTCACGACGCCAAAACCACGTTGCCACTGAATGCGCTTCATGTGTTCGGCTTTGTTCAGTTCGTAAGCTGAGCCACCTTTCAGCTCTCCGACAAACGTGCTGATGGTGACTGTGGGCTCAATGCTGACTGCGATGTGAATGTGGTTCTCAGTGCCGTTGACGGCGTGCAACCAAACTCCTTTGGATTTCTCGCACCGCTCTTTCAATTTGCTATGAACGTCGTGCTCAATTCGCGGGGTGATGAGCGGAAAGCTGTCCTTCGTGTGCCAGGTGATGTGCAGAAATATTTCGTGGTAAACGTGGCCGGACATGGCAGGCTGTCCTCGATTATTGATGGCTAAAGCCGGAAAGTTTTATCGCCGATTAGCCACCAGCTAAAGCTGGTGGCTAATAACACGAGACAAGTAAATCGCGACCAAGCATTCTCGACTCCTCTTTCACCCTTTCACCCTTCCTCTCCCTACCTCGCCAGCGCCGCCTTCACCGGCGCGTCCTCGCCCTTCTCGGGCAGCTTTTCCAGAATTTCGAGCAGGATGTGGTCGGTATCGAGACCTTCGGCCTGGGCTTCGAAATTCAGGATCACGCGGTGCCGCATGGCGGGGAGGAACGAGCGGCGGACGTCTTCGAAGCTGACGTTGTATCGTCCTTCGAGCAATGCGCGGACCTTGGAGGCGAGGGCGATGGTTTGAGCGCCGCGGGGACTCGCGCCCCAGCGCAGATACTGGTTAGTGATGGGGAGCGCGTACGGTCCATTCGGATGCGTGGAGAGGATCAAGCGGACGATATAGTCCTGGACATGCTGAGCGAGGATCACATCGCGGATCAGCCTTTGCCACTTGCGAATCTCGGTGCCGTCCATCACCTTCTCGGGCTTGATGGTGATCCCTTTGGTGGTGCGTTCGACGATGGTCGCAAGTTCCTCGCGCGAAGAATATCCGACGACCAGCTTGAACAGGAAGCGGTCGAGTTGAGCCTCGGGCAGCGGGTACGTTCCTTCTTGCTCGATCGGATTCTGCGTGGCGAGTACGAAGAAGGGCTTATCGAGTTCATAACGCACGCCGGCGACGGTGACCGTGCCTTCTTGCATTGTTTCGAGCATGGCCGATTGCGTCTTGGGCGTGGCCCGGTTGATTTCGTCGGCCAGCAGAATCTGCGTGAAGACGGGGCCTCGCTGGAACTCGAAGACGCGGCGGCCTTCGGCGTTTTCGTTGATCATGTTCGTGCCGAGAATATCCGACGGCATCAAGTCGGGCGTGAACTGCACGCGGTTAAAGTTCAGGTCGAGCGCTTCGGACAGCGTGCGGACCAGCAGCGTTTTGCCCAGGCCGGGAACCCCTTCCAGCAGGCAATGGCCACCGATGAACATCGCAGTCAGCACGCCATGCACGATCTCATCGTGGCCGACGATCACGCGGCCAACTTGCTCGCGGACGGCGGTGTAGCGACTGCGAAATTCCTCGGCCTGCTGCTGCATCGACTCGCCGATACTCATGAAAGCTCCTCAGGGACTGGCGGCGCTGATAACGAAAATCAAAGTGCTCGAAGTCAAGTCGCTAAAAGATAGCAGACCGATCAAGTGGGCGGGTCTTTGCGGATTCTCTTTTTCGCGGCGAGCAGCCGCTCGGTGTACGAATTCTGCTCGGTCTGCGGCAAGGGGCCGGTGCTGCGCGGCGGTGGTGGGGCGGACGATTGTCCCAAGGCGGCGGCTTCTCCCAGCACTTCATTCGGATCGCGGGCCGGCGCGTCGGCGCCAACCTGCGGCTCGAACCGGGCCGCGGCGCGGCGTTC
>JAYTUF010000875.1:0-3523 GCA_043744755.1 Anatilimnocola sp. | reverse complement strand
TGACAAAACACTTCACGCCGGTCGGAGCATCCTCGGCAAGAATGGCATCCGTCGCCGGCTTCGCTGCCCAGCCAACAACCTTGGCAGTGCCATTCGCTTCGAACTTCAGCGGCCGCGGTTCTTGCACCGCGTTTTGCTGCACAAGATTCTTGGCGCGATTGACGAGCCGATCTTTCAGCCCCTTGAGTTGATTATCGTGGTCAGCTGCGGCGTTGGCGTTGATCGCGGCCAGCACGGGTCGCGTGCGGGCATGGATCTGGTCGAGCCGCTGATGCAGCTTGTCAGGCGGATTGAACAGGGGCATCAACTCGTTCACTTTGTCGCGATAGCGGCCCCGCCACTCGGGATTCTGCATCACGGTGTTGGCGACCAGCGCGCCCGGATGATGTAGCACGCCGGCGTTCGTATCGCCGAACATCTGATCCATTCCGTGCGGGAAGAAGTAGGCCTTCTTAGTCGTGGGATCGAAATAGACCTTGTAATTGTTCCGATTGTTGCAGTACCCGTCCCAGTGGCAACACATCAGCTCAATGGCCACAAACGCCAGGAAGTTATCGACATCGAGCAGTGCATCCACCCGCGTCCACCGCTTGGCTGGATCGGGCTCGCGGCAGGCATCGATCAGGGCTTTCAGATCGCTCCGGTCATCGACTCCCTTGCCTTCGTCCTTTTCCAGCGCGGCATCGATATCCTGGCAAAAGCCGCCGTCGTAGAAGTTGCCGGTGCCGTCTTTGAAGTGCCGCTTCAGAAATGGCGTATCAAAACCTTCCTTGAAACCATAGAACCCAAGATCGCGATTGTTGATCCACATGCGGGCATGCGTGGCCCGGGCACAGACGACGCCCGCGGCGAGATTGATTTCGGCACACAGGATCTCGTGCAGGTACGTCGGGTCTTGCACGCTGTTGTTGAGATGGATTTTATCCATCGCGTGAAACTTCTGCTCGCGAATGAACTTGTCGAAATTCAGCGTCAGGGCTGGGCGATCATCGACACTGCGAAAGCTCCCCGCCGCCCCTTTGCACTTCACGCCGACGTCCTTGTATTCGGTCTTGTCGTTCTCCAGCACGCGGCATTTGACATAGGCCCGCAAGTTGCCGCGAAGCTTATTGAGCTCGGCATCCTCGATAAAAATCTTCAGCGACGGGATTTCGCCGTTGATGAAAAAGGCATCGCTGGCATCGGGCGTTTTGCTGGGCTTGCGCGGCAGTGGGCTGTTCTGCTGAGCCTGCGCGATGGCGGAGAATCCATTCCAATCGACGAACGTGGCGCCAACTGCCGCCGCGAGAAAAGTGCGGCGCTCGATGACTGATGGGTCGCGCATCAAATGCGCCTCCGCTTTCGGAAAGGAACGGGGCAACAACAAAGGGGAACTTACCTCCAAGTGGCTCCCTCTAACGAGTCTGTTACACGTCCAGGGCAATTGCAAGCGGGGCACCGGAAGCTACGCCAATCATTAATAAACCCCTGCAAACCGCTACATCTGGGGTGTAAATCCGTTTGAAAGTGTGCTAAAAGTACTGTATTGAAATTGGGCGACACAGTATGCCGGTCGTTGCGGCTTCCAGGTTTCGCCCGCTGAGTAGCCTAAGAATTGGAATTCAAATGAGTATGTTCAGGCGTGTTTGGATGGCCATGCTGGAAACGCGACTGCCGAATTTGGTTGTTCGATCGCCGCGAACACTGACGAAGAAGTTTGGTTCCCGAGCCACTGCGGGTCGGAACAACTCCTGGCCATTACGGATGGAGCAACTGGAAGCTCGGCAGTTGATGGCCGCGGATTTAGGGCTGGACGAAGCGTCGCTCGCGGATGTTTATGACCAGCAACACAGCGCTGCGAAACACCTCAAGGTTTACACGGTACTGCCCCTGGCGGAAGAGAACGCAGGCGGCAAGGGTGGCTCGGCCAAGACGCCGGCGCCAGTTAGCAATTATGCTTACACGGTGGTCGGAAATGCTGCTGATGCCGCGGTGAATGCATCGTCCAGTGGCTTAGGGTTGGTTGGGGGAAGTATTGATGTCGATGAGGTCTTTCGTTGGATGGGCGGGAAGGCTACTGGCGGCGATTTTGTCATCATCCGAGCTACCGGAACCGGAGCGTATAACTCCTACATCGATCAATTGGTCCCCGCGCTCGACTCAGTTGCCACCTTGGTGATCTCTAATGTTGCTGGGGCCAATGATCCGTTTGTCGCGCAGAAGATTCGCGAAGCCGAGGCCATCTTCATTGCGGGGGGCGATCAGGCGAACTATATCAATCTGTGGAAGAACACGCCGGTTGAATCCGCCATTTACGATGCGATTGCCCGAGGTGCGCCGATTGGCGGCACTAGCGCCGGCTTGGCTGTGCTGAGCGAATTCGACTTCTCCGCCCAGAACGGCACGATCACTTCCGTGGAAGCCCTGGCCAATCCTTACGATTCGCGCGTGATTCTGGACAGCGGCTTCGTTAACGAAACCGACTTCGTGGCCGCGAAAGGCGCACCAAGCGTCCTCCGTTACCTGGACAATCTGGTTACCGACAGCCACTTTGAACAGCGTGACCGCATGGGACGGCTGCTCACTTTCATGGCCCGCATCGATCAGGACGGCCTGCCTACCGATCCCGCTCCTCGCGGTCTCGGCATCAACGAGCAAACGGCACTGCTGATTGATCAAAACGGCAGCGCAAGCGTTGTGGGCAATCCTTACAGTCGAAAAGGTATCGTCGCCGACCAACGCCGAGGGGTTTATTTACTTTCGGCCACCGACACGACGACGCGAAATGTGACGGCTGGTCAACCGTTGACGTACACGAACGTCGCCGTCGTCAAAGCCGATTACAATCCGACAACGGGCGTCGGTGACACGTTCAATTTCAATACTTGGATTGGCACAGGTGTCACCAACTATCAACTTTCCGTGTCCAATGCGAACCTCGCCTCCACGCAGGCCGCTGGCGCGATCTATTAATGTGGGAAGCGGCTCAGCTTCGCTGCTGAATACGCCTCACCATCCGCACTGGCACATCCGGCCAGTGACGGCGGGTAAGCGAGACTGCTAGTCCACAAATTCCGGCTCCACGAGCGTCGGAATGACGCCCGCCGCATGGCCGCGGCGGAGCAGCTCTTTCACGGCCGCCCGACCACGGGGACCGAAGTCCAGCGTCCAGTCGTTGACATACATGCCGACGAACTCATCGGCCTTGGCGCGGTCCAGGCCTCTGCCATAGCCCTGGGCATAATCGAGGGCCTGGCCGCGATGGTCCAGGCCGTATTGAATGCTCTCGCGCAATAGGCGGTTCACTTCGCGGATGTTGTCGGGGCCTAAGTCCTTGCGAATGCCATTGGCGCCGAGCGGCAGTGGCAGTCCGGTATCGGCCATCCACCATTTGCCCAGATCGACAATCAAGTGCAAGTTCTGATCACGATAGGTCAATTGGCCTTCGTGAATGCAGAGTCCGGCATCGATCTTCTGCCCGTTGTATTCGCCTCGTTCGGTGACGTTCAGAATTTCATCGAACGGCACAACCACATGCTTGAAA
>JAYTUF010000874.1:0-13891 GCA_043744755.1 Anatilimnocola sp. | reverse complement strand
GGGAGTGAGGCTTTGCTAACGCAAAAACACAAACTCTTTACTATTAATCAGTATATGACAAAGATCGCTCCAAACGCGTTCATCAATCGCGATCTTGTCTGCAGCGATGCCATACTCCGTGCCTTGGGTCTGTAAGAACTCCAGCGCGGCAACGGTCTCCTCGGTAGTCGCCGGCCGGCTGAAGGCTTGCTCATACAAGGCATTGATCCTCTCTTCAATATTGCCCGACTTCGCAGTGAGCAGCTTCTTTGCCCAGAGCTTGGCCTGATCCATGACCAGCGGATCGTTCATCAGGATCAGGGCTTGGGCGGGGACATTGCTCACGTTGCGCTTGCCGACGGTGCTGAACGGGATCGGGGTGTCGAAGGCGAGCATCATTGGCGAAAGGAAGTTGCGGCGGATACCGACGTAAATACTGCGGCGGCCTTCGCCGTCGAGCGCGCCGCTGCCGGGTCGGCCGCGGCCTTGCATGAAGGCGGTGAGATGCACCGGCACGCTAGGGCCGAATTGTTTGCGGTCCAATCGACCTGAGAGGCTGAGGATCGAATCGCGGATGACTTCGCCTTCCAGCCGGCGGAGCTGGGCTTGATGAAAGAGCTGGTTGAGCGGGTCGCGGTCGTCCATCTGGCCGCTACTCGACATTTGATACGTGTTGCTGAGTACCAGGCGGCGAATCGCCCGCTTCACTGACCAACCATCGGCGATGAATTCGGTGGCGAGATGATCGAGCAGTTCGGGATGCGTGGGTGGTTGCCCCAGCACGCCGAAGTTATCGACACTCGGCACAATGCCGCGGCCGAACAAGTGATGCCACAGGCGATTAACCATCACCCGCGAGGGGAACGGATTCTTGGGGCTGGTGAGTTTGTCGGCGAGTTGCAGACGTCCGCTGCCGACAATTGGTTCTCGCGAAACGGCGAGTTGGGCGGTGCTGGTGGGGACGGTGACTGCTGCGGCAAGATCGGCTTCGATAGCTTCAAGCAACCGTCGCGGCACGACAGGCCCCGCGGTCTTCTGGCTGCTGTTGCCGCGGATGAGCAGGTGCTCATCCACGCTGTTGCCATCCCACATGGCCTGGGCGAGGAGGGACTTCGTGGGAAGCTTCGCAACGATCTCTTGCCGCGCGATCCGATAGTCGGCGAGCAGTTTCGCAAGAGGGGAGTTGCCCAGCAGCTCGGCCGTAGCGGCACCGGCGTCGGCCGCCTGATCGACGAACAATTGTCGTTGCGTGACGAGCAGATTCAATAATTGAGCCTGATAAGGCGCTGCGCTATTCTGTTCGACCTTTCCTTGCTTGAGAGCTTGATTCGCTGCCGCGAACTGTTGCTGATACTGCCTGGCCAACCCGGCCACGTCTTTCACGGCCGGTTGGTTGAACAGTCTCGCGATCAACGGCGAGCGATTGAGCGGGAAGGGCAGGGGAGGGGGGCTGCTCCCTTGGGCGACCGCGAGAATCTGCAGGTCGTCGTTTCCTTTGGGCGTGAATTCCAAATGGACGTTGTGCCCGACGTAGGCCTTCAAATCGTGCGTGATCCAACGCGGCGGAGTGTTGCCATCGCCGCCGGTTTCTTTCACGAGTTGTCCGTGCAAAGGGCCGTTAATGGTCGAGTGGGAATCGACCGCGGCGTAGACTTGCCCAACGCCTTTGACCAGGTATTGTACAGGTCCCGTCTTGATGGTGAAGGTTTTCGTCCGCAGCGTGCGCCCCGCGCGGGGAAAGTTCAAGCGGCCCGCTTCGTTTTCGCCTTCAATGGTGAGACTGTTCCAGGTGGGATCGCGGCGGGCAGCACCGTAGGTCTGCACCTCAATGGCAATATCGGTGGCATTCGGAATCAAACGAAGTTGCCCGGGCAGGGCAGGGGAGAGGCCAAACGTCACGCCGTCAACGAACCATTCATCGGGTGGCAGCTTCGCGTAGTCGGCAATCCACTCGCCCTCATAGGGCGTCGCAGGCTTCGTGGCCACGAGGGGAGCAATCAGATCCGCGAGGTACAGTGGGTCCGCTGCCTTGGCATCCGCGGCCACCACAGCCCAGAGATACAGCGGATCAGCGGGATTCGTTTTCGCTTCGGTCAGATACTTGAGCCAGGCATCCAAGCGGGCGGCGGAAAGTTGTTGCTCCTGCGCGACTTCCGCAGTTGATGTTTTTGATTGAATCACATGCCGCGCGGCGAGCAAATACTTACCCAGGTCATTGACGCCGGCGTTCACATCGTCCGCAATTGCGGCGCCGATCTTCGCACGAAAAGATTCTTCTAACTTAACCAGCTCCCGCGCAATGCGCTGTTCTTCCAATTGCGTTTCAAACCGCAGCAACCGATGGCCGCTGCTTTGCAAGTAGCCAAACAGAGCGTAATAGTCCTTCTGTGAGATCGCATCGAACTTGTGATCGTGGCAGCGGGCGCAAGTGACAGTCAAGCCGAGGAAGCTCTTGCTGAAGACATCGACCATGTTGTCGAAGCGGTCGGTCTCGTCCTTGCGGATATCGACGGGCGAGTGAATCCCTTCGCCGAGGAACCAAAAGCCCGTGCCCAGGATCGATTCGTCAAAACCCTTCTCGGGATGAACGCGTGGCACGGGGACCAGATCGCCGGCGACGTGTTCCTTCATGAACTGATCGTAGGGAAGATCGGCATTGAGAGCGCGGATGACATAATCGCGATACTGCCAAGCGCCGGGAATGGTGTAATCAAACTCATGCCCGCGCGATTCGGCGTAGCGCATCAAGTCGAGCCAATGCCGGGCCCAGCGCTCGCCGAAGTGCGGTGATTCAAGCAGGCGATCAACGACCTTCTCAAAAGCCTGTGGCGATTCGTCCTTGAGAAACGCATTCACTTCATCAGGCGTCGGTGGCAGGCCTACAAGATCGAAATAGACGCGGCGGATAAGCGTGCGCTTCTCAGCGGGCAGGGCAGGGGAGAGGCCTGCGGTTTCAAGCTTCGTCAGAATGAACCGATCGAGCGGCTGCTTGATCCAGGCTTCGTTCTTCACGGGTGGTAGAACGGGTTGCTTAAGCGGTTGCCAGCACCAATGCTCCGCTTTGCGTTTCGCCAGATCAAAGGCTTTGGTCAATGTTCCGGTTGAACTCTGTTCCTTCGGCCAAGGCGCACCCATTTCGACCCACTTCGTCAGTGTCGCAACTTCGGCGGCGGGCAATCGCGTCTTCGGCGGCATTTGATACGTGTCGCCATAGTTGATCGCATCGATCAGCAGCCCTTCTTTGGGCTTCCCCGGCACAATCGCCGGCCCCGTCTCGCCACCCTCAAGCAGCGACGCGCGCGAATCGACTCGGAGGCCACCTTTGGGTTCCTTCAGCTTGCTGCTATGGCACTCGTAACACCGGCTGATGAGGATCGGCCGAACTTGCTTCTCGAAGAATTCGAGCGCGGCAGCATCGGACTCTTGAGCGAATGTGGCAGCGATGAACGAAGAGCTGCCAAGCAATACAAGCACCAGACAGCAACGACAGAACCAGAGAGTCATGCGGCAGAATCCGTAAAGGCGGGAGCGCGGCGGAGATGGGGAGCGCAGCCTGGATTCTAACCCAAGCGAAGTAAGCTCCGCCACTTGACACGACTTACGAGGTGTTGCGGTCAAGATGCGGTTTGATTCTGCCGATAACTCTCGATGTTCCTCGAAAGAGCCCTTTTCGGATGAGCGAAGTCTGTGCGCTTCTGCAAACAAATCGGGACGATCGGTGTGGTCTGGGTGACTGCGTTGCTGCTGTTGATTCAACCAGTGACCGTGTTGCGCTGCAGTTGTCGGGCCTCGACTCCGGCTGGGAACGAAGCCCCGTGCGCGGCTAAGCACGAGCATTGCTGTCATTCGCACGGCTCCTGCTGCGATAGCTGGAAACTGGCGGCTTCGCTGGCTGAGCCGGCAGTGCCCCAGCCAATCTCGGGCGGCAGCCCTTGTCGTTGCCCAGAACAATGTCCCTGCCGGTTGCAGCATGCTCAACATCTGCTCGGCCTGGCGCGCTCGGCTGAAGACAAAGGTCACGAAAATTCTCCGCTAGCGCGCGGGGGCAACGAACCGTTCAAGTCAGTTTGCCCAGTTGCTCAACGTCGCCTGTCACCTCAGACAGTTCAATTCGTCACCGGGCGAAAATCTTGTGCACAGTTGTGCCGATTTACCATCTAGCGGACTTCTGCTGCGCCATTTCTTTTTGATCCGCTGGCGCAATTCTCGCGGCAGCGAGCAGGCAACAGGATCATTGCTGCCGGCGCGACACAAGCCCCGGCGTGCGAGTTGATTGATCCAATATCCAACAACCAACAACCAAACAATTCAAGGATTGCATATCCATGTTTACTGAAATTCGCACGGCGCTGCTATTGATACTAGCCACAGCTTCTATTGGCATTCCCCAAGTCTTTGGGCAACAGCCACAGAGCAAGGCCCAGGCTGCGCTCGATCAGGCCGCTCAGCAAGGGAAATACTCGTTTGTGCTGTTCTACAAGCAGAACGATGCCGCGACATCGGCAATGAACACCACGCTGCATCAGGCGTTGGCCAAACGGAGCAGCGCTGTAGTGACGTTTGTGCAGGTTGCCGATCCAGCCGAGCGGGCCTTGGTCGCCAAGCACGATGTGGCCCGGGCACCCATGCCGGTGACTTTGGCCCTGGCACCGAATGGCGCTTTGACCGGCATCTTCGCACAGAAGCTGCAAGCGGCCGATGTGGAGAACGCCTTCGTGACGCCGACCATGATGTTGGCGATGAAGGCTTTGCAAGAAAACAAACTCGTGTTCGTCACGGTGCAAGGGAGTTCGCAGAACATCGTGCCGCCCGCCTTGCGCGAGTTCCAGAGTGATCCGCATTTCAACACCCGCATGGTGACTCTGAACATGAACGCCGCCGACCCCGCGGAAGCCAGGTTTGCAGCCGAAATGGGAGTGGATCCCCGCGCTGCTGCCACGCAGTTGTCGTTGCTCGCGCCGCCGGGAGTGCTGGTCGGCAAGTTCGCGGCGTCCACCGCGAAGAACAGTATCGCGGCAGCGATCGCCGAAGCCGGCAAGTGCTGCGATGATCCCAATTGCAAACATCACCAGCCCGCCAATGGCGCTGCCCCGCCAGGAGCCCCCGCGGCTAAGAGATAGGTGCTGAGCTACTCATTAAGCGCAAAAGATTTTGTCCACGCAGGAACTGTCATGAATCTGAAAACCTTGGTTTGGCGCGAAATGCGCGAGCGGCCGTGGTCACTGCTGACCAGTGCCGTTGCTATCTTGCTCGGCGTGACCGCGCTGGTGGCCATTCGTCACGTCACCGTGTTCTCCGAGCGCGAAGTGGGGCGGAAGTTGGAGTCGCTGGGCGCCAATCTGTTGGTGTTGCCGAAGGACGCGACGCTGCAGGACTATTACTCGGCGGACCTAAGTGGACGCACTCTGCCCGAGTCGCATGTGGCGAGCATCTTGATTGCGAATCTGCCGGGCGTCGAACGCTTGTCGCCCCGATTGTGCGCGGCAACAAAGCTCGCCGGCCGCGACGTTACCCTGACTGGCATCCTGCCGCAGGCCGAATTCGCGAAGAAAGCGGCCTGGCAATCGGTGGGACTGTTCAGCAACAAGCATCAGGGCTGCACCAAGGCCGCCTGTGGTCCGAAGACTTACGATGCTGCCCCGGAGACGCTGACCACCAGCCGCTCGATCGACCAATTGAATGGCAACGAAGCGGTGATCGGCGCCGACATCGCCGAATTTGCGAGCCTCAAGCCCGGCAGCCAGATCGAGATCCTCGGCGAGCAACTTGAGGTTCTCGCGATTTTGCCGCGCACGGGCACCATTGATGACACTCGTGTGTTCGCTCACTTGCACACCGTGCAACGCTTGCTGAAGGCGGGCGAAGTGGTCAACGCGATCGAAGTGATGGGCTGCTGCCAGGACGCAGCCGGCGGTCTCGCTCCCTCGCTCCGCGAACTGCTGCCGGATGCGAAGGTCGTCACCATCTCGCAAGTGGTCTCGACCCAGGTCGGCGTCAATCAATTGATGAGCCAACTGTCCTGGTTCGTCTTTGGCACGTTGATTGTCATTGGCGGGGCCAGCGTCGCGAGCACCATCTCCGCAAACGTTCACCAGCGCCGCCGCGAGGTAGGAACGCTGCTCGCGCTCGGCGCCACGCCGGGATTGATCGCCAGGATCTTTCTCTGCAAAGCAGTGGTCCTGGGGATCGTCGGCGCCGCAGGCGGCAGCTTGCTCGGCGTCGTGATTGCCATGCTGCTTGGCGTCTACTGGGCCGGTGTGAGCGTCACTCCACTGCCGGGACTGATTGCGTTTGCAGCGGTAGCCGCGGTGCTAATCACTGTCCTGGCCGCCTGGTGGCCGGCGCGAACCGCCGCGGGGCTCGATCCATGCACCTGCTTCCAGGAGATCTAACCATGTTTCAGTTGACCGAAGTCACCAAGCGCTATCGCCGGCGGCAGGAAGAAGTCGTCGCCTTTCGCACCGACCAGCTATCGATCGGCCGCGGCGAGTACGTCGCGATTGTTGGTCCCAGCGGTAGCGGCAAGACCACTCTCTTGTCGCTCTTGGGCGGCATGTTGTCGCCCGACAGCGGCCAGGTCTGTTTCAACGGCGAATCGATTTACGATTTGTCCATCAACGAGCGGACAGTGCTGCGGCGCACCGCGATGGGGTTTGTATTTCAGACGTTCAATCTGATTCCCTATTTAACCGCGCTCGAGAATGTGCAGGTCCCTCTCTATCTGGCGGGCGTCGCGCCGCAGGCTCAACGCGCACGGGCAGAGGTTTTGCTCGAACAGGTTGGCCTGAGTCAGCGGTTGCACCACAAGCCGAGCGAAATGAGCACCGGCCAGCAGCAACGCGTGGCCCTGGCGCGAACACTGGCCAACGCTCCGCAACTGATCCTGGCCGATGAACCGACGGGCAACCTCGATCCCGACAGCCGCGCCGCGGTGATGGCGATCTTCGCTCAGTTCGTCGAGCGAGGCGGCACCATCGTGATGGTGACGCACGATCCCGCGGCCGCGGCCCAAGCCAGGCGCCGGTTACGAATCGTGGACGGAGAAATTCAGGAAGAGACCAGCCCGCTCAAGCGAGTTGCGTAAGCGGCTGTCATTAGTCATTGGTCACTAGTCATTCGTCCCTAGCGCCTTACTCCCTAATATCCCGCATCCATCCCCAGCCGCATCCGCAATTGTTCGAATTCGTCAAAGAACTTATCGCTCGACGAGTGGACGTGTTCGGCTTCGGTGATGAACTTGATCTGGTCGTCACACTTAATACCGAAGCGGCGGAACAGCCGTTCGTAGTCTTGCAGCGGATTGCCGTAGACGATCAGCAGCTTGTGTTCGTCGAACTGCACTTCCTGCGGGATGCTGGGGTTCAGCACCGCCAGGCCCGTGCAGCCGTCGTTCATGATCAGGTCTTCGAAGTCCCAGAGTGTGCTCTTGAGGACCGGCTGATCGATGTGCTCGCGATAGAGATCTTCGTGGCCCCCTTGATCGCGGTGATGGCTGGTCTCCAGCACCACATCGACCTCAGGGCCGAGC
Source organism: Anatilimnocola sp. (assembly GCA_043744755.1). GTDB lineage: Bacteria > Planctomycetota > Planctomycetia > Pirellulales > Pirellulaceae > Anatilimnocola. Next base: position 6,384 of record JAYTUF010000874.1, on the reverse strand, counting down.
GGATCGATCAGTTCCATGAACAGATCGAACACGATCTCGCGTGACGCCGCAGCCATCAGCACCGGGACCTTGGACTTCGACTCTTCGTCGACATACCGGTCATGGCGGTAGCCGGACTGGGGCACCACTTTCAAATCGTAGCTGGGTCGCACCGCGTCGGTGAGCATGAATTTGCCATACCGTTTTACGCCCAGGTGAGCTTCGAGCTCGTCTTCGGAGAGACGCTCAAAGCTGCTATTGGTCGGAGCAGCCGGAGCGCCTTCATGAAACACGCCTCGAAAAAACCGCTTCAGGAAGCCCATCGTAATCCTCAGTCGTTACTGCTGCGGGTGAACTCTCGCCGGTGCGAAAGCTTGGTCTCACCAATCGTAGGTTACAGAAAATGCCCGTCGCGGCCCGGCATTCCGTAGCTTCCCATTGCGGCGGTCAGCAGTCGTTTTCATGGTTGCAATCGTCACAGGTGGACACTCAGGGAGGGCAATCATCGGCAATCACCAGTGGGATTGGATTCAATCCGCGCGAACCTGTTGATTAATTGGGCTGTCCGGTCTGGCACTCACTTGGGTCTGTGAATGAAAGACCATCGGCCGCGAAACAAAAAGCGGTTCTGCGCGCACGGCCGCCCGAGAGTGGAGCGACCGCGTTACCAGTAGTCCGCAACTCTACCCGTCGTTTCAGGCAAAGCTAGCAATGCCCACGCGCTTCGCGGTGAATTACTGCTCGCTCGCGAGCAACGTAACACTTGGCGAAACTTGGCCTTACGGGCAATTTGTACTCATCACGCTCCGCGTGATGTCATCAGGCGGAGCGTGATGAGTACTATCGCCCCAATTCGATATACTGATTTGCTAGTGAATTGGTTCGCGGAAGTTTCGCAGAAGGGGCGCAGATTTGAATCAGACAAGTTGGCTCGTCGCGCTACTCGCCATCGGTTGCAGCGTTGGCTGCGGGCCCGTTGCCGCGCCAACGGCGGTTGCGCCGCGCATTGTTCAGCCGGTGGCAGCGCAGGTCCAAGTTCCCGCGCCCGTTGCGATGGCCGTGCCGTCAGCCGAATCCGACGTTTGGTCCGTCTTCTACATGCAGGAGCAAAAGATCGGCTACTCGCACGTTGCGCTGCGCAGCGTGAAAGAAGGGGCCCAAACGCTGCTGCACACACAGGGCAAGTCGGAACTAACGCTCAATCGCGAAGGAAGCCGCTTGACGCAGAAGATCGAATTGCAAACCTGGGAATCCGCCGCGGGCAAACTGCTGCGGTTTGAATCGCGAATGACCGCCGGGCCGGGCGAGATTGTTGCCCAGGGCAAAGCGGGCGACGGCCAGATGATCGTCAGCACCGATACGCTCGGCAAGCGCGTGACGACCGCTGTGCCTTGGCCGGAGAAATGCGGCGGCTACTTTGCGGTGGAACAATCGTTAGAAAAAGTGCCGCTCAAGCCGGGCGAAACCCGCACGGTCGCCTGCCTGATTCCCGTATTCAATCAGCCGGGCGAAACGTTGCTCACGGCAATGGAGGAAGAAGAAGTTTCGATCCGCGGCCTGACGCAGAAGCTACTGAAGGTGAAAAACGAGATCAAGATCGCAGGGCAGACGCTCACATCGTTCTGCTGGATCAACGACCGGGGCGAAACGCTGAAGACGTTTGATCCTACCTTCAAACAAGAGGCCTATCGCACGACCAAGGAATTCGCGCTCACCAAAACCGACCTGGGCAAGATCGACCTGCTCGCGGCGACGACCGTGCCGCTCAAAGGCGAGTTGCCGAAGGACCGCCCGCTGAAGCACGCTGTCTATCTGGCCAGGCTCAAGGACGAAAAGATCACAGGCCAGTTCGCCAGTGATGAGTTTCAGCAAGTTGAGAAGATCGATGACCACTCCGTTCGCCTGAAAGTTAGCGAATTCGATCGCACGAACAAGATCGATACAACCCTCCGCGGCGAAAAACCAACCGCCGCCGAGTCCGCGCCGAACAGCTTGATCCAAAGCGATGATCCTGCCATCCTGCAACTAGCCGCTGCGCTCGCGCCGGATGAGATCGATCCGCTCGCGATCTCACTTGCCCTAGAAAAAGGTGTCCGCCGGCACATCAGCAAGCGCAGCTACACCCAAGCCTTCGCGACCGCGGCCGAAGTGGTCCGTTCGCAAGAAGGCGATTGCACCGAACATGCGGTGCTGCTTGCGGCCGTCTGTCGCGCGCGAAAGATTCCCGCGCGCGTGGTGCTGGGCCTCGTTTATTATCCGCCGCAGCAGGGCTTTGCGTATCATATGTGGAATGAGGTCTGGGTCGGCGAGCGCTGGCTGCCTCTCGATGCCACCGTGGCTCAGGGGACCGTCGGGGCCGATCACATCAAACTGCGGCACGCCAGCCTGCAGGGCGAATCGGCCTATGCGGTGATGTTGCCGCTGTTGCAAGTCGTCGGTCGTTTGGAATTAGAGGTCGTCGAAAGTAAGTGAACTACGTCGAGTGAACCAAGCCACCTTGTCGCAATGGAACGATCAGCCCGCGCAGCCGCTCCCCGCCGTGCAACCCACGCTGCGGACCAAACGGCTGCGTTTGCGTCCCTTCGATCTGGAGGATGCCCGCGTCGTGCAACTGCTGGCCGGCGATAAAGACGTCGCGAGCAACACCCGCCTGATTCCCCATCCCTATCCCGACGGTTTGGCGGCCGCCTGGATCGGCTCGCTCCCCACGATTTATGAACAGGGCAAAGGCGTCTCCTTCGCCATCACGCTCCCCGCCGGCGACCTCATCGGCAGCCTCGGCCTGGTGCTGAGCCCGGCCGACAACCACGCCGAACTGGGCTACTGGGTCGGCCGCCCCTATTGGAACCACGGCTACTGCACCGAAGCCGCCGCCGCCGTGCTGAAATACGGCTTCGACAAACTCAAGCTGCAGCGCGTCTTCGCCAACTACCTCGCCCGCAACCCCGCCTCCGGCCGAGTCCTCGCCAAACTGGGCATGCAACAAGAGGGCCACCTCCGCGCCCACCGTTTTAAACACGGGCTGTATGAGGATTTGATCGTGTGCGGCGTGCTGCGCGGGGAGTTTGGCAAAAAACCATGACCGTTGATCCCTCCAAACCAGAACTGACCGCAACCGGTTGTTTGCTGCGCGTTGGCGTGGCCCTGCTTGCGCTCTCGATTCCCGTGGTCGCGACGCTGTTTGGTTATGTGCTCTACGAGCAGAACAAGCATCAGTCAGCGCTCGCCACCGAAATTCAACTTATTCGGGACCGTGGCGAACCGCTGGACGGGGCTGACCTCGAAAAGTTCTATCGCTTGCCCGATGGCGAGAAAGATATTACGGACTTCTACACCGAGGCGCTGCAATCCCTATCAGACGATGCGCCCCTCGGAAAGAACGCAAAGAAGCTGGACGAATTTCGCACGTTAGACCAGCGTGGCTTAGAGCCGCCTCATCGGCCGGATGCGTGGCCTCTTCTAGCCGCTGCAGAGAAACAGCGAGACGGTTATCACGAGGTACTCACCAAGCTGGAGCAAGCGGCTAACCAAACGGGCAGCGTTCGTTATCCTGTTGACCTCACGAATGGATGGCATGCGCAATTACCTCATGTGATGGCGTGCCGCCAGGGCGGGCGAGTGCTTGAAGTACAAGCGCTTTGCCACTATCACCGAGGCGAATTAAGCCGTGCGGCCAATGACGTGGTAACAATGATCCAACTTGCGCAATCATTGAAGCGAGAGCCACTGCTGGTTTCTCAGTTGATCCGAATGTCTTTACTCCGTTCAGTCAAAGGATTGACGACGTATCTGGCAGCCGACCCTGAAATCTCCGTCGCTGATCTACTGAGCATTCAAACCGCGCTGACTGCCGTTGAATTCGATAGTATTCGTGCGCCTATTTTTCTTAGCGAGCGTGCGGCTGGATACGCCGTGTACTCACAGCCACATGTCGATCAAGAGGACGAAAATCGACAAGTTCCTGAGGGAACGATCATGGTCCATAGCCGTCCTGGGGACTCCGCCGCATTTCTTCGCTGGCAATCAAGAGCTGTTGAAGTCGGGAAGTTGCCTTTTCGAGAAGCCGTTGCTTCCTCGAAGGAACTTCGGGAGGAGTTCGCTGCCGAGCATGAACAATTGGAGCGCCTGCCGCGTTGGATGCAAAACCATGTGTGCAGACACGACTTCCTGACTCCGGACAAGCATTTGGAATGGCTGGGTCGCGCGGAAACGGAAAATCGAGCCTTGATCGCGTTTTGTGCCATCGAACGGTTTCGCCGACAGCAGCAGCGATTCCCGGACTCACTGGCGGAACTCGTTCCTGAATTTCTGTCTGCGGTGCCACAAGACCCATTTATAGATCGGCCGCTTTCGCTCGTGTACAAGGACGAAGGCTACTACGTGATCTACGGATTCGGAATCGACGGCAAGGATGATCGTGGCGAAAATGTCACGCTTTGGGAGATGAGTGACTTCGGCGTCCAAAGCTTCTATCGCCTCCCAGCGATCGAGAGTCCAGCGCTGCCCTGAACGTGCGATAAGCTGATGCGAATTGATTGACTCTCACCATTCGCCATGCGAAGTTGATCGCATGCTGCGTCACTCTTTACTCATCGGCTTGATGTTGTGCGACACCGCTAACATCACCTTCGCTCAACCTGCGAATTCAGATCCAACCAAATCTTCCACTCCGCCTGAATCCCTCGGCGCTTGGAAGCTCGAACAACTGCGCCTCATCGATGGCAAGATTTTCAACGGCGTGGTGCAGGAGGAGCGGGAGTATGATTTGGATTTTGCGGAGATTGTGCAGCCGGCGGGGAAGCCCATGTTTGCGGTGCTGCGATGGGTGAATAAGAAGGAGCTATCGGGGCTGACGAAGCTGCCGGACGAAGAGCACCGGCAGTTGTTGAAGCGGTTTGAACAGTTTCGCCATCGGACGGTGATTGAGGCGGGGCGGATGGAGCAACTGCTGCTGCGGAGCGACGAGGTCGGCGGGCAGCGGCATCATCTGTATGACGGGCCTTGGTTCCGCGTCGATAGCACCACGGATGAAGAGACCACCCGCCGCTGCGTCGTGCGGATCGAGCAGATCTTTCGGGCCTATCGCATGGTCCTTCCTGCGCAGGGTCGGCCGCCGGCGCCGCTGATGGTCCGGCTGTATGGTTCGCTCGATGAGTATCGGGCCGAGCTGCGGCGGCTGAAGTTGAATATTACGAACCCCGCGTTCTATTCGACTCGCGAGCGGACGATTCTCGCCGGCAGCGATCTTGATACCTATGCCCGGCACTTGGCCGAGATTCGCCGCGATCACGAAGCCCTCCGCAAAACCTGGCAGCAGTTCGATCTCGATTTTAGCAAACAACTGCCCGATGAAGTGGCGAAACTGAAAGCGGCCGGCTTCACCGCCGACGAGATCAAGGCCGAAGTGGGGCTGCGGAAGGCGCGATGGAAGGAACAACTCGAAGCCCAGTTCAACACCATCGCCGAGCAGGACCGCCGCAACGAAGGGAAGTTCGCCGAAGTGACCGCGCAGATGTTCGCGCAGCTCTATCACGAAGCGTTCCACGCCTGGCTCGATAATTTCGTCTATGCCAAGTCGCGTCAGCATGTGCCCCGCTGGCTCAACGAAGGCTTAGCGCAAGTCTTTGAAAGCGGCAAGCTCGACGGCCAATCGCTGCGGCTCGATGCTCCCTCGCCCGCCCGCCTCGCCTTCTTGCAAGCCGATCTCCGCCGCAATCCCTGGCCGCTCGCGGAATTGCTCGCTGCCGAGAATCCACCCTTCCTCGAAGGCCACGCCCGCGACGGCCAGCAGACTGCCGAGCGAACCTATGCCTATGCCTGGGGCCTGGCCTGGTATCTCGCATTCCACGAACAAAAACTCGCTGGCCCCGCTCTTGATGAATACGTCTCGCCGTCGTCCGCCGAGTTATCCCCGCTCGAACGCTTCGAAAAGTTCACCGGCCGGAAATTGCCGCAGTTTGAGAAAGAATGGCGGCGGGCAATTCTGGAAGCGCGGGCACCGCGGTGAAGAAGGACTTCCGATTGATCGCTGCGCCCTTGATTGTCGCAGGCGCATTACTGTTATTGCCTCCCGCGCTCTACGTTGGCAGCTACTACCTGTTGCTTGACCTAGGCTATGCGCAATGGGGATCACGCGTGCCTTGTTATCGCTGGGGAGGCGACGCCGCGGTCTTTTTCTTCACGCCCTTGGAATGGGCCGATCGCCGGTTGCGACCTGACGCCTGGGAGCCAGTTCATGTAAGCCCAGCGGTGGAAGATTCGTGAAGTCGCACGGCGCGGCCGGGCCAACATTTCGATCGCGCGACCTCTTTACAAAGCGACTGAACAGATGTACAATTATTAAACAAGTATGCGGAAGATGCTGCGCGCGTGCTGAGTAGTTTTGGCGATTCCATTGTCGTCTTT
>JAYTUF010000873.1:0-13942 GCA_043744755.1 Anatilimnocola sp. | reverse complement strand
AGTAGAATGCCATCCATGACACCGACAGCCTACCGAAGTCTGGCTGATTCCGGAAACCCCATTCTTTCCAAAAAAAAACGGCTTCGCTGGAGGTTTACCCTGAGCACACTGAAGGTGGCGCTGTCCAACTAGGTTGAATAATAAGGCAGTACAACTTTCATTTAGAACCTCCTCGCACATCGATCCCATGTCAACTGAAGTCCTGATGAGCGTGCCGACGGAGTTTGCCGAGCAGATCTTTGCTCAGGCGAAGAATACTGGGTTGTCAGTTGCCGATACGTTGCGATCCGTGATTAGCAATTCGGAGCAGCAGCCCGCGACTCTGATGCAGGATTGGTCGGACGGGGAGGTGCTGGCCGCTGCCGATTTGAAAATGCCTCCCGCCCAGGATGCGCGACACTCCGAGCTGCTTCAACTTCAGCAAGCACGCAAATTGGCTGCTGAAGAAAACGCCGAACTCGCCAACCTGCACGAGATATACATGGCCGGCAATCTTCACAAGGCGCGCGGCCTGTTGGAAGCCGTTCGTCGCCATTTGCGCTAGGAACTTCACTCGCAAAAATGGCGACTTACGAGCTCGGACACCGCTGGAAGCCCCCGAGCAACCCGTTTTTTGGCGCGCATCCTTCATTGCTTCGACTCGCGGCTCAAGTGATAATACTGTTGTTGATTCAGCTAATTTGCCGCGAGCATTCCCATGTCTGTCGACATTACCGCCAGTCTCCCGCCGGACTTTGCCGCGAAGATAACGGCGCTGGCGACTAGCACCGGTTGTTCCGCTGAAGACACGTTGCGGTCTATCTTGCACGAATCGCAAGCAGCGAGCGACGCGCTTACAAAGCTGTGGTCGGACGAAGCAGTAATCGCAGCGGCCGACATGCAATGGCCTGCACCGTTGCAGGAGAGGCAGAGCGAGTTGCTTTACGAACAGCAGGCGCGAGCATTGAATCCGGCTGAGCGCGACGAACTCTCCAATCTCCTGGAAATCTATAAATCCGGCCAGTTGCAAAAGGCGCGCGGCATGATTGAAGCTCATAAGCGCGGCCTGCGTCAATACCCCAAGCCCTAGCTCCGCGGCTGATGTAGCGAATCCGCTTCTGCTTGGGCTTGCTCTAATTACTTCTTCACCTGCACTCCCGCCAAATAATTCGCCAGGAATTGCGAAGCGACGATGCCCAGGAAGAAGGCGGATTGCACGTTGCCCACGAGGGTCGCCAGTTCTTTGCTTTTCGCGGCGATCAGCCAGCTGCTCGGAATCAGCAGGGTCAAGCCCAAGAGCAGCAGCACGCCCGCGCAGGCGAACATTGTTTGCCGGGGCCAGCCGGCGTCGATGCCATAGATGGCGGAGACGGGGAGCGAAAGAAGCCCGAAGACAATCGCACTGATCAGCAGTGGTTCGATTCCGGTTACGAAATAGACAATCAGACTCAGCAAGGCGATGGCAAGCGTGACGCCCAGTAAATTCGCGCCGCGGCGTTGTTCGGTCGAGAGTGCATGTCGGCCGAAACGATCCAGCCGCAGCAGCAAGTTGAACAGCGGATACGACAGCCAAGTCAGCACGACGAAACCAATCAGCACATACAAAATCGGCATCAGGAAGGGGGCCAGCGCGGGATTGTTTCGTGCCATACTTCCGAGAAAGCGCTGGAACAAAAACAGGCCGATCACAATCCCCCAACGGGCCTGCGAGGGTAGTCGGGCCATCAGCAGAAAATATTTCAGCATCCAGCGATAGAGAAAATTGCGGGCCTTGAGGGCTTCGATGATCCCCGCGCGGGCGAATTCCATTCCGGGATCAAGCCGCAGCGCTTCGCGAAAATGTTCCGCGGCCGGCAAGGGTTGGTTCGCGTGCAAACAGGCCCAGCCTTGGTTGGCGTGTATCCAGGGATCGTCGGGATTCTTGCGGAGCGCGTCCTGCACCGTTTGCGCCGCTCCCGCGCGGTCGCCCAGCATGACCAGCGCCTGCGCCCGCACGTTCAAGCAGACCAGATGCTCGGGGTCGAGACTCAGGCCAACATCGGCCGCTTCAACCGCCGGCCGCCAGTGCCGCTGCCGCGAGAGGATCGAGGCTTGCAAGCCGTAGAGATCGGGATCTTCGGTGTCCATCTCCAGCGCCGTGTCGATCGCGCGTTCCGCTTCGGCGAAGCGGTTCCGCTCCACGAACACGCCCGCGAGCATCCGATAACCGAGCGCGGCATCAGGCGCGAGGTGAATCGCTTGCTCGGCATGTCGCTGGGCCTCGTCGTAATGTTCCAACTGCAAGTGGCATTGCGCGAGAAGCGCGTGCGCATACGCATCCTCGGCCTGCTGACCCAGGTGCAACTGCAACTCGCCGATCGCTTGCTCGTAACGGCGTTGTTCGATGAGGACGATGGCCCGCGAAAATTGTGGCGTCATTGCAGCTTCATGTATTTGAGGACATCGTCGTACAGCCCGCCTTGGTTGGCATACAGGGCGTGGTTGCGGGCGGTGGAAAACCATTCTTTGGTCGTGGACCGCTGCTTGGGCACCGCCGCGATCAGGTCCGCGGTGGTGATCGGCTTGGGAATGCCCGCCTTGAGCGCGTCTTGCAGCTTGGCTTCGATACACAGATCGACGACGGCCTTCAAGTCGGCGCCGGAGAACTGATCGGTCTTCTTGGCAATCGCTAAATGGTCGATGCGATCACAAGGCTTGCCGCGGAGCAGGATTTCCAAGATGGCAGCCCGCGCCGCAACATCGGGCGGCGGCACGAACAGGATGCGGTCGAACCGCCCCGGTCGGCGGAAGGCGGGGTCGATGTGCCAGGGAGAGTTCGTCGCGGCGAGAACCAGCACGCCTTCGTTCGTGGCGTCGATGCCGTCCATCTCGGCCAGGAATTGATTGATCAATTGCCGGCCTGCTGATTGCTTGAGATCGCTGCGGCGAGCGCCGAGGGCATCGACTTCGTCAAAGAACAGCACGCAAGGCTTGTTCTCGCGGGCGGTGGCGAACAGCTCGTGCAAGTTCCGTTCGCTGCTGCCGATCCACATTTCGAGCACGTCGTTGATGCCGACGGACAGAAAGCCCGCCGCGATTTCTCCCGCCGTCGCGCGGGCCAGGTGGGTTTTGCCGCAGCCCGGCGGGCCATACATCAAAATCCCGCCGCCGATCGGTTTGCCATAAGCGCGATAGAGCTCGGGGTGATTGAGCGGATGAATGATCTTCAGCCGGATTTCTTCCTTGAGCGCATCCATGCCGCCCACATCGGCGAACTTGACCTTGGGTCGCTCGATGGGCACGGCCGGACTGCTGCTGGAATCTTCGGATGCTTCTCGCAGTCGTCCCTCAAACAGGTCCGACGATTCTTCATAGCCGGCCCCCACGCCCAATTTGTCATCCAGATCGGCGTCGCGCAGCGAAGGGTCATGCTCGAGGGCCAGCTTGTACTGCGCCACCGCATTCGGCACGTCTCCCTGCCGGAACATCAGCCGGGCATACATCACCCGCGCGGCCGGCGGCGTGTTCGATCCCTTCAGCATGTCCTCAATGATGACCAGCGCCGCACTCGTCTTCTGCTGTTCGAGAAACGCCCGAGCGAGCCCCAAGCGAAAGTTGATATCCTGCGGCGCGCGGGCCAGAGCTTCCTTATATTCCGCCTCCGCTTCAGCCAGCCTGCCCGCCTGCAACAGGCTCTCCGCGAGATGACGACGCAGCGGCAGATTATCGGGCGAGAATTGCAGGGCTTCGCGGAGCGAGGCGAGGGGATCGAGAGACATGCAGCAACCTGAACTTCAAGACGAGGGAAACCAGACCGCGGCTGGGGCCAGCCTGTTAGAATATCAGGGCGGCGTTGCCTGCGGGCTATGCATTGACTAAATGTAATTGCCGAACCCTGTGAGGCTCCTGCCAGCAGCTCAACACCTGATCACTTCCCGCCGAAGTCGCGCTGAATTCATCAAGAGCACCGCGAAAAGGTTGCTCTTGAATTGCAGGCGGGCGAGGCCTACGATACTGAATGCAGCGGAATGCGCCGCTCCAAATCAGCCGCCTCACGCTAGTGTGTGGCTTTTGAAGAGGAACCGTGGGCGAGCGCCCAGCGGCTGGTCCGAAAATTAAGTTTTGACCAGGCACCAGGAATAGCATTTGCAAAAGTTCGCTGCACAGGCTTGGCAACCAGGATGGCCAGGCGACTTTCGACCCGTCGCGATTGCGGTCGAATGGCTGCGGGTGGTGAGGATCAGATCGATGTATAAGCCCGGTGATCGAGTCGTCTATCTGGCGAGCAAGCACAGCAGCCATCCCACACCGCGGGCAGTGGAATTGGATCCCGAACCGTATGGCGAAGGTTATCGCTACGCGGTTCGCAAGTACTGGGTGGTGGCCGAAGTCCGCACCGATGGCACGTTGGCCATTCTTACTCGTCGGGGCAAACAACGAATTGTGCAAGCCAGCGACAGCCGCTTGCGTCCCGCCCGGTGGTGGGAACGCTGGTTTTTGGCCGGCCGCTTTCCCAGTGGCAGCGAGTCGTGTGCTGGGTAGGTACGCCGTGGGGCAAGTTTCTAACTTGCCGTTCTTCACTGCACCTTGGCCATCGCGTCATCAAGCACATAGATCGACCACGTGTTGCCATCCGAGCCCGTAAAGGGCTCGATCCGCAAGGTCCCTTCAACGCGAACGGTGTCCGTGGTGAACGAGATTCCTTGCCCGGTCTTCAGTTTCACTTCAGCCAGGTGATCGGCCTGGCCACCCTTGCCATATTTACATTCCTTGTTGCGCAGCAAAACGAATGACTTCAGGTTTTTCTGCTTATCCACGATGCCGTTCATCACCCCGGTGATGCTGACCCGTTTTCCTTCGAGTTCTTTGACCTCCTCGTTCATCATCCAAGGCCGATAAGGAATGTCGGCCTGCATCCCGATGATGATGTTGTCGAAGGTAATCTTGATCGCCTCGCCCGGCTTGCGCGGCGTGCGGTCGGCTTTGGGGCGGGTGTTGCGATCAGGATTGGCATCGGCAACTTTTTTTGGTTCTTCTTTCTGGGCATCTTCCTTAGTCGCTTCCGCCTTGACCGCTTGCGCAAGGAGCTGCGTTTCGACGGCTGGCACATCGCTCGCTATTTGCTTCACGGCGGAGACGACCGGCTCTTCGACTTCCAACGGTTGTTCCACATATACCGTTGGCAACTCAATGACAATGTCTGAGCAGCCAGTCAGCGTCAAACTGGCTAGCGCGAGCGCGCTCACGGCTAACCACGGATTCGTATTCATTGCACGGAAGTCCCTTCAATTCGGTACAGCGACCAGGTGTTGCCGTTTTCACCCTGCACGGGCACCACGCTGAATAGTCCTTCGACGGTTAGTTCATCGGTTGTATACGACGTCCGCAGCCGGCCTTGCAATTCGACTTCAATCGCATGATGGGCCTGGCCGCCGGGGCCAAAGGGGCATTCTTTCTCACGCATCAGGTGAAAGGTGCGAATGTTGTTCCGTTGAAAGACCGCCCCGTGCATGAACCCCTTGATTCGCACCGGCTTGCCCTGCAGCACCTTAATGGGGTGCGTCAGCATCCACGATTGATAGACGGAATCCGGCTCCATGCCAATATCAAGCACTTCCCAGGCAATTGGTTCCGTCGCGGGTGGCTGAGGGCCGACAACCAGTTGTGGCGGAATTGGCGACGCTGCCACCGTTACCGCAGGCGCGGCCTGAACGGGCGCTCCCGCCTGGCTGCAGCCGACGTAAGTTAGCAGCAGCGGCAGCAATAGCAGCGATAAAGCCTGACAATTCATCAAACAACCTCGTCCCCCTATCTTAGCCCTTTAGGCACGGCCGGGAAACAATCCGGCGCTGAGTTGGCTCTACGTTGCCACTCCCGGCGGCAACGGCTTGGGCGTGACTCGCACTTGAACCTCATCACCCACGACGCGGGTTTCAAAGGCGTCAATCTTGATCCGCGGATTGTCGGCCCACTTGCCGTCGTGGATGCAAAACCGCCAGGCATGCCAGGGGCAACTGACCAGCCCCTTTTCGACATATCCACCCGCCAGCGAGGCCCCCATGTGCGGGCAGAAATCGTCAATGGCGAAATACTGCCCCCCTTCGCAAAAGACGGCGACCATCCGGCCGTTCACCGGATACGCGACACCTTGCCCTTCGGGAATTTCGCCTACCTTGGCGACTGTTGTGAATGGGTCGGTTGTCAACGGGTCGGTTGTCAACGGGTCGGTTGTCAACGGCGCGGTCGTAATTGGGACAGGTGGAAGCTCACTCATGGTCGCAGGCTGCAGAATGGTTTAGGCTGATTTTCAATCACTGATTATCGCTGGCTAGTACGTGAGTTCCCCTCAGCCAACCCATTCATTTTATGTTCCCACTGCATTTTCGAGTAAGGGGGCCAACTGCCATGAGCACCAACGGTGCGACCTATACCAGCCTGGGTCGCAGGCCCAGGTTACCTGCGATTAAATTCGCCCTGAGGGCTGAAGGCCCGACCAATCGACCGCGGAATCGGTCGGGCCTTCAGCCCTCGGAGAGCATTCGGTTGCCAGATCCTGGGGCTTCGCCCCAGGCTGTAATAGTGCGCACCTTCGGTGCTCAGAGAACCGCCAGTCTGTTGGCCGTGACTACGTTCCTGTGTTGGTTCCCTCTGATCTCCATTGCCGCCGATCTTACGGCCGCCCAAACTTTACTGCTCAAGGGTCGCTACGAAGAAGCCCGCGAGCAGTTTGCTGCGGAAAGTGAGCAAGTACCCGCTGCTGCCATCGGCCTAGCCCGCTGCGCGGAAGAATCGGGCGAGCGCGTGAAGGCGGCGGAGGAACTCGTCGCGGCGGTGAAGCGATTTCCTAAGGATGCCACGGTCCATGCGGAGCAAGCTCGGCTCGCGCTCGATCAAGGCGAGCTGGAACTCGCACGCGCGGCGGCGGCGACTGCGCGAAAGCTCGACGATGCTTCCGTCACTGCCCGCTACGTTCAGGCCGAACTCGAACGACTGGAGGGCAAGTTGGATGCTGCCCAGACGGGCTACCTAAAAATAATCGCCGCGCTGAATCGGCTGGAAGCGTTGAAAGACCCGGCGGAGCTACGAATCGTCGCGCTCGCGGCCGCCCGTTATGCGCGGTACAGCAAAAGCAGTGGGCTGTTCGCGCGGATCATCAACGATGTCTATCCCGCGGCTTTAGCACGCAATGAAAACTACTGGCCGGCACACTTCGATAGTTGCCTGCTGTTTCAAGAGAAATACAACGACGCCGATGCCGCCGACCAACTGCAAGCCGGCCTGGCTATCCATCCTCGTTCCGCGGAACTGCACGCCGCTCAGGCTTCGCTGCTGCTTGATAAGTTCGATTTGCCCCGGGCTCGCGCGGCCATTGCCCGCGCCCTGGAAGCCCGCGCTGATTTACTCTTCGCGCGACAACTCGAAGCCGATGCCTTTCTCGCCGAGCAGCAACCGGCGGCCGCAATTCCGTTACTCGAAAAGGCCTTGAAGCTGCAGCCGCATTCCTTGGAAACGAAGGGCCGCTTGCTTGCGAGTTTCGCGCACCTCGAGGGGGCCACGCCGGAGCAGCCCTCGACCGGGATGCTTGCAGTTCTGGATTCATTGAAAGACAAACCAACGTGCTTGGGCGAAGCCTATCTCACGGCTGGCGAAGCCTGCGACCGGATGCGGCATTTTGTCCTCGCGGAAAAGTTCTATCGCGCCGCACTCGAACACCTCCCGCAGCACATCTATGTCCGCGGCAACCTCGGTTTGACTCTGATGCGCCTCGGCCAAGAACCCGAAGCGGCCAAGCTGCTGGAAGAATCATTCAAACTTGATCCCTTCAACGTGCGGATCAAGAACACGCTGGAAGTGCTCGATGTGCTGCAGAACTATGCGGTCCTCGAAACGGAGCATTTCGTCCTCAAGTTCGATCGCGGCCAGAATGAACTCCTCGCGAAGTACGCCGCCGAAGTACTCGAAGAGGAAATCTATCCGCAGATTACGAAGGAACTCGGTTATGCCCCGCAGGGCAAAACGCTGATCGAAATCTTTAGCCGGGCGAAGAACACCAAGGGGCATGGCTGGTTCAGTGCGCGGATGGTCGGCCTGCCGTTCATCGGCACCGTCGGCGCGTGCGCGGGGAAAATGGTGGCCCTCGTTTCGCCCGACGAACTGCCGGAGAAGTTCAACTGGGCTCGCGTGCTGCGGCATGAGTTTGTACACGTCGTCAATCTGCAGCAGACCGATTTCCGCATCCCGCATTGGCTGACCGAAGGCCTGGCCGTCCATCTCGAAAATCAACCACGCCTGCCGGAGTGGAACAAACTGCTGGTGAAGCGGGCCGATGCCGGCAAGCTGTTCCAGCTCGACGATATCACCTTCGGCTTTATCCGCCCGTCGAATCACGATGATTGGACGCTCGCTTATTGTCAGGCAGAACTCTATGTCGATTACCTCCGCGAGCGCTTCGGCCCTGAATCGCCCAGTAAACTACTCGCCGCGATTGCCGAGCGGAAAAGCATTATTGAATCAATTCAGCAAGCGCTCGCCGTCGATCAAGCAGATTTTGAGGCCGGTTATGACAAGTTCATAGCCGCTGAAGTCTTAAAGCTCCGAGCGCCTGTCGCTCCGCATTCTCTTCCCCTTGCAACCTTAAAGAAGAATGCCGACGAGCAGCCAGCAGACGCAACAGCCGCAGCCACGCTCGCGCGGGCCTATCTCGAACAAGCCGATCGCGCCCTATCGCGACGATGGGCGAAAAAGGCACAAGAACTCAACAAGCAACAACTGCAGGCCGCGTATGTCCTGGCCCGTCTCGCGCGGCTCAGTGGCGACGACGATGCGGCGACAGAACTGCTTCGTCCCGCACTCGATCAAGAACCAACCGATGCCGATGCGCTGGCCTTGCTGGCGGAGTTACTCACTGCTGCTGAAGACGGCGCTGGCGCCCAGCGGTGTTACGAACGCGGGCTGAAAGTCTTTCCCGCCGATGACCGCTGGCTGAAGGGCCTCGCGCGAATCTATTTGTCAAAGCAAGACAATGCGAAGCTGCTGCCGATCCTCACGCAATTGGCTGCCAAAGATGCCGATAATCTCACGCTCCGCAAAAAGCTCGCCCAGCTCACGCTGGCGGCGAACGATCCCAACGCGGCACTCCGCTGGGCGACCGAAGCGATGCACCTCTACCTGCAAGATGCTACAGCCCATGCGCTGCGTGGCTCCGCAGCCTTGGCACTCAAGAAACACGACCTGGCCGAGCGCGAATTTCGCGTCGCTGTTTCGCTCGATGGTTCAGAGCCGGTCTGGCGAGCGGATCTCGTTCGCACACTGATCGCTCTGAAAAAGTTCGACGACGCACAGACCGTGCTGACCGAGCTCGAACAGAAAACCCCCAATTTCGCCGATCTAAAGCAACTTCGGCAAGCTCTTAAGGATCAACAGCCATGACTCAAACTCCTCCGCCTCATCCGCCCGCGAATATATCGCTTAACGATTTGCAACAATTGATCCGCGAGATGTACTTTGAAAAGGATCAGGCCCGCGGCATCGAGGGAACGTTCCTCTGGTTCGCCGAAGAAGTGGGTGAACTCGCCACCGCGCTCCGCAATGGTTCGCACGAAGAACGCCTCGGCGAATTCGCCGACGTTCTCGCCTGGCTGACCACGATGGCCAACGTCGCCGGCATCGACCTCAGCGAAGCCATCGCCCGCAAATACGGCAGCGGCTGCCCCGGTTGCCGCAAGTTTGTTTGCACCTGTCCGGATAGCGAGAAGCCGTAGCAAAGTCTTACTCCCTCTCCTCGGTACTCGCGGTACTCCGCTGACCGACGGGGAGAGGGTTGGGGTGAGGGGCGGTCCGCAATAACGTCATCCATTTGCTTGAAGTCATCCGCCACAGCCCTCATGACATCCACTGCCAAACGTCGGCTCCTAGCTTTCTGGCTGCACTGGGTGCTGGCCAACGCGACGGCCTTCAGTACCTATGTCAGCTTCCTGGGATTGATTGCGTTGCTCGTACGTTGGTTCGACCCGGGAAGCGAGGTGCCATTGCTGTTTTGCGGCGGCGTACTCGGCATCAGCGGAGTGGGGTTGGCTCAGCAAATCGTGCTGCGAGACACGATTTTGAAAAACGGCGGGTGGATGTTTGTGCTCTATGCTGGGCTATTCGTCGGCTTCTGGTTCGCTTGTGCGGGCGTCATTCCGTTCACTTTTTTTGATCAATTCTTCAATTCACATTTTGCAGAAGTGGGTGGCCCGATGTGGATGTTCTTTCTCTACGGCATGGGTCTGGGAAGCGTGCAAACCGCGGTTTACTCGCGCAGTTATCGGCATCATTTCGCGTGGATACTGGCCAGCGGTCTGGGTGTCGTCGCCGTGCTGGGCTCGGTTGTTCTCACCCTAAGTCGTCGGCGTGATCCTGATTTTGGCGACGTCTTGATCGCGTCGACATTCGCCGGTGCTGCGTATGGAATGATCACGGGCGGTTGCCTGGTTTGGCTATTGCACACTGCCATAATACCGCCGCGAGTTAAATCGCCGAGCTTCGAGTTTCTCAATGATGCGCCGAAGGACTGCTAGCGCTGCCGAATGGCCCGCGCCATGTCGCGCTGCGCATCGTTCTTTTTTAGCGTCTCGCGCTTGTCGTGCAACTTCTTGCCCTTGCAGAGACCGAGCAGCACCTTGGCGATGCCGCGGGCGTTGAAGTAAACCTTGAGAGGCACCAGCGTCAGACCTTTCTCGTGCGCGAGGCCCGCGAACTTTTCTTTCTCGACGGCCTTCATCAGCAGCTTGCGCGGCCGCTTCGGCGCGTGGTTCCAGATGCTGGCTTGCTTGTACTCGGCGATGTCCGCGCCGACGAGCCAGACCTCGCCATCCTTGACGCGGGCGTAAGCTTCATCCAGCGAGAGCTTGCCATCGCGGAGGCTCTTCACTTCGCTCCCCAGCAGTTGCACGCCGCATTCCAACGAATCGATGATCTCGAAGCGAAACTTCGCCTTCCGATTGTCCGAAACCAGCTTCCCTTCGATCTCCTTCGGCGGCGGCTTTTTGCCGGCCTTCTTGTTGGCCGCAGCCTTGGTCGGCGGCGGCTTGGTCGGTTTGGTTTGACCCTTGCCCATTGAGTTCACTTTGCTGCGAGATTGGGAGGGCGAGGCTCCTGCCGAGCCGTCGCGGGATTGTCGCGTCGATCTACCGATCCCGGCTCCGCTCCCAAAAGGCGACCCGCCAAAAACCTTAACGTTTCACACAATATACCGTCAGTGACCGTGGCCCGTGGGCGCCGATGACCAGCGATTGCTCGATGTCGGCCGTCTTCGATGGGCCCGCAATGAACACGCCGAACCGCGGTTGACCGTCGAACGTGAGTCGCTCGTAGGCGTGGTGCATCGTCTGCACAATTTGATCGGCGGGAATGATCAGCACTAAATGCTGCGTAATGAACAGCAACACACGATTGCGAAAAGCCGTGTCCCACAGCCAGATCGCGCCGTTCTCCGCCACACCAAACTCGCCGCGAGCAATTGCATAATCGACCGTCTCGAGCTGATGGGGATCGTCGCAGGCTTTTTCGTCAACATTCCCGTCGGCCAGTTCCGTCACGAGCGACGCGATCTGCTTCGCTACTTGAAACGTTGCCAGGCTCTGCAAATGTTCGCGGGCAGCGGCCAGTGAATCAACGAAGTGGCAACTGCCGCCGATGCTTTGAATCGTTTTTGCGAACTGCTCGGCCGGATTGTCATAGGCAATCCAGGGGCCGGCCAGATCAGGGAGCGCTTGCTCAGGCAGCGTTTGCGTGCGGAGTCGCCCGAGTATGTCTTCACGACTTCCCATGATCGTCTGTTCTTTGTTTGGCCTTCAGCATTTCGCGAAAGCTTTGCTTGGGAAACTCCGGCAGCTCGCGCTGTTTGCCCCACGCATTCAGCCTGTTGTAAATCATCCAACGGGGCAGCCAGGGCACAATCTTCCTCGCGAGCCAGCCGGTCAGTTTGTAGAGCCACGATCGGCCCAGCACCAGCGCGGCCAGCTTCATTTGCAGCCGCTTATCAAGCGGCAGTTGGCCTCGCTTTCCGAGCTCGCCCCGCCAGGTGAGCAATTGATGATGCAGGTCGATCTTCACCGGGCAGACATCCGTACACGAACCGCACAGGCTGCACGCGAAGGGGAGGCTCTTGTGTTTGCTGCTGTCCATGGCGGGCGCGAGGATCGAACCGATGGGGCCGGGTACCGTGCTGTTGTAACTGTAGCCGCCGCTGCGACGATACACGGGGCAAGTGTTCATGCACGCCCCGCAACGGATGCAGTTCAGCGAGCGGCGGAAATCGCTCGAGGCCCGAATCTCCGAGCGGCCGTTATCGACCAGCACAATGTGCAACTCGCCGCCGGCGAGGGGACCGTGGAAGTGCGAAGAGTAAGTCGTGATCGGCTGCCCCGTCGCCGAACGCGCAAGCAAGCGCAGGAACACGCCCAGGTCTTTCGGCCGCGGGATCAGCTTTTCGATGCCCATGCAGGCGATGTGCAGCTTGGGCAGCGACACGCCCAGATCGGCGTTCCCTTCGTTGGTGCAAATCACAATCCCGCCGGTCTCGGCAATGCCAAAGTTCACGCCGGTCAGCCCCGCATCGGCCCGCATGAACTTGTCGCGGAGATGTTGCCGCGCGGCTTCGGCCAGGTATTTGGGATCGGAAGCGCCGGCCTCGGTGTGCAGTTCCTTGTGGAACAAATCGCCGATGTCCTGCTTCTTTAGATGAATCGCGGGCAGCACGATATGGCTGGGCGGCATCCCCAGCATCTGCACGATCCGCTCGCCCAGGTCGGTATCGATCACCTCGATGCCATGCTCCTCCAAATGCGGATTGAGATGGCACTCTTCGGTGAGCATCGACTTGCTCTTCACCAGCCGCTTCACGCCGCGGCTTTGCAACAGCTCCAGCACAATCCGGTTATGCTCCGCGGCGTCAGTAGCCCAGTGCACTTTCGCGCCGAGCTTTGTCGCCTGTTGTTCAAACAGTTCGAGATAATCAGCCAGATGCTGCTGCGTGTGCATCTTGATGGCCGACGCCGCGGTGCGCAGCTCTTCCCATTCGGGCAGTGACTTCGCGGCCAGGTCGCGCTTGTGACGCACGAACCAGAGCGTTTGATCGTGCCAGCGAGCTCGCTCTTTATCTTGAATGAAGCCGGCCGCAAGCGTGGAATGCGAAGGACTCATTTGGCGGCTCCTGAAAGTATTTCCGCGACGTGCAGCACGCGAATCGGTTTCTTTTGCCGGCGGATGATGCCGTCGAGATGCATCAGGCAGGACATGTCGTTGGCGGTCAGCACTTCCGCCCCGGCCCGCTCGTGATCGGCGACGCGGTCTTCGCCCATCAGGCACGAGACTGCTTCTTCGCTCACGGCGAACGTGCCGCCAAAGCCGCAGCACTCGTCGGCCCGTTCCAGCTTCACGAACTCAATCCCTTCGATCAATTCGAGCACCTGCCGCACCTTGCTGAACGGCGGTCCCATCACCTCGCTGCAACTCCCCAGCCTCAGTTCCCGCAGCCCGTGGCAACTTTGATGCAGCCCCACCCGAAATGGAAACCGCCCCGGCAGCTTGTCGATCTTCAGCACGTCGGTCAGAAATTCGCACAGCTCAAACGTCTTGGCTTTCAACTCTTCAAACCCGGGCTCGCCATGCAGCAGCTCATCATAATGATGCCGCACCATCGCCACGCAACTCCCCGATGGCGCCACCACATAGTCATAAGGCCGAAAAATCTGCAAGAACCGCTTCGCGAGCGGCCGAGCATCGTTCACGCACCCCGTGTTCGCCATCGGCTGCCCGCAACAAGTCTGCGCCGTGGGAAACTCCACCGTCTGCCCCAACTGCTGCAGCAAGTCCAGCGTCGCCAGGCCAACCTGGGGAAAGAGTTGATCGACGTAACAGGGGATGAAGAGGCCGATGGTGGGCATAGAGCAAGGCAGACGGAGAAAACAGGTGGTGTGATTGCTCCATTGTAACAAGCGGA
>JAYTUF010000872.1:0-13952 GCA_043744755.1 Anatilimnocola sp. | reverse complement strand
CGTACGCAGCCGTCGTCCGTGGATTTTTAAGGCATAACTCCGGTGTCCAATGGTAGTTGCTGCAAATAGGGTCGATGGGTTACGCTGCCATTGCCTGGAGAAACGGAGTTTGGCTCTGCTGGGAAGCAACCAAACAAGGGATATTCAGGCCGACGGTGCGCCACAGGGTGCATCCGGTCCCCGGTTGAAAAACACCGGGGACCGCTTGTTTTCTATCCCCTTGGACACCGGAGCCATGCCTCCAAAATCCGAAAACGGCATCCTCATTAACGGCAACGAGTTACGAAAAAGTACGCTCAATTCGGAAGAGCCTAAAAAACTGCTCACTCGCTCAAAGCCTGATCCGGACTGCTCCACCCAGAATTTTGATTGACCATCGCCAGCCCCCATTTCGCTAGCAAAGTCGATCTAGGGCGAAACCGCCTCTCTTCGCTACAATCCCGCGGCCTGAAAGTCCGTTTCACCGCAAGAGTAGCGAGTATCTATCGATGGCGAAGAACAGCAAAGTCGCCCCGCGCGAAGTTGATGATGAAGATGAAGCCGCGGCGGCCTCCCCGCGCGAACGCGAATCACGCCGACCTTCGCGATTGCGCTGGTTCCTGAGCCGGCTGATCGTGATGCTGCTGTTGTTGGGCGTGCTGGGTTGGTTCGCACCAGCAATTGTGGGCATTACTGCCGTCTGGAAAACGGGGCTAGCGTTTGCCGCGCCGGAACTAAAAGACCGCGTGCAGATGGATTCTTTGTCACTCGGTTGGCTTTCCGGCATACGAGTCAAAGGGCTGATACTCAAAGATGACAAAGGTAATGTGCTGGCGGAAGTTGCCGAATTAAAGAGCGATAAGGCGCTGTATGAGCTGGCTCTGAGCAGCAGCAATCTCGGCAAGTTTCGCGTCTCGGATCCCAAGGCCAACGTCGTCCTCCGCGCCGATGGCAGCAACTGGGAAGATTTTCTAAATCAACTGCCAAAGTCGAAAGCAAGCGAGAAGTCCGAATCCACGCCGGTTCAGTTTCAACTTGAAGTCGTGCGCGGAACCGTGAATCTCGACGACCAAATCGCCGGCAAGCAATGGACCGTCGATGGCCTGATGGTCGAAGTTGATTGGCCCGCAACGAACGACAAACCGCGGACCGGTAAACTCTCTGCCGCCGTGCGGGCTGCGGGACAACAACCGGCTGCCATTGCGCCCGGCGATCTGCAGGCGGAATTCACCTGGCAACCGTCGGCCACCGGTCTCGGCGCGGGGCAGGTGCAATTGAAGGCCAACAGCATCGCGCTGGATATTTCGCAAGGAGCATTACGCCGAGCGGGCCTGGATGTGCAAGCCGCTGGCGCGCTGACGACTGACTTGCAATATGCATTCTCTCGCGATGCGCAGGATCATCAAATTCATTTGAAGAGGTTGACGGCGCCTCAATTGGCTGTGGCGTCCGCGCGATACCTCAGCACCGATCAACCGCGCGTGACGATCGAAGGCGGACAGGGGCAGATTCAACTCGCCGGCGGCAAGTTGACCGTCGTCGGGCTCGATGTGCGCTCGAACATTCTGCAAATCTCCGGCAGCGGTCAAGCGGCGGTGAGTGAACTGACGAATGCTGCGACCGGCGGCGCGCTAGCGGGAGACAGTCAATTACAACTTACGGGGCAACTCGACCTCGCGGCGCTCGCGGCACAGTTGCCGGCCACGTTGCACCTGAAGAACGACACCCGCATCACCAGCGGCCGCGTGAATCTCGGTCTGATCAGTCGCCCGGAACCCACCGGCCGGTTGTGGCAGGCGGGCCTGCAGACCGACAACCTGGTCGCCGAAGCGGGCGGGCGGCGCGTGCAATGGGACGAACCACTCAAGCTGGAAGCCATCGCCCGGCAATCACCGACCGGCGTGACGATTGAGCAACTCGTCGGCAAGGCCAGCTTCTTCGATCTGAAAGGCTCGGGCACGCTCACGAAGGGTGAACTCACCGCCAATGCGGATTTAAATCGCTTGGTTGCCGAACTGGCGCAGTTCGTCGATTTCGGCTCCGTGCAACTAGCCGGCAATCTCGCAGCCAAGCTCAACTGGCAACAGACTCAGGGCGAGCAATGGCAAGCGACCGCGACCGCCTCGGTGCAACAGTTCGCGCTCGAAGCGCCCGGCGTGGTGCCGTGGCGGGAAGAGAATCTGCAAGTCGGCGGACAAGTGGCCGGTCGCATCAGCGGCACGATGCTCGAGCAAATCACCGCCGCGACGTTCAATGTCCTGTCATCGGCCGATCAACTCGATATCACGCTTTCCAAATCAGTCGCTCAACCGGGCCTCAGCACTGCCTGGCCCCTGCAATTCAAGCTGAAGGGCGACCTCGCCACCTGGCAGCCGCGCGTGCAGGCATTTGTACCGCTGGGCGGTTGGCGGACCGCGGGCGGCATCGACTTACAAGGCGGCGGCACCTTCTCGCCGGCGGTTACTGAATTGCAATCGAGCAAACTCGTGCTGAGTAAGCTCGCCGTGAGTGGCCCCGGTCTCGAAATTTCAGAACCGCAGGTGATTCTTGAAACAGCCGGCAGTTGGGACCAGAAAACTCTCACGTTCATCAGCACGACAACCACGCTCGCCAGCTCCGCAATCGCACTGCGGGGTGAGAACATCAAAGCCGTCCTCGGCGGCGGCACACCGACCGTGCAAGGCGTGATCGATTATCGCGGCGATCTGACCCGGCTGATGACTTGGGTCCCCGCTACTCAACCTCCCGTCTATCAACTGTCAGGCCTGCTCGAAGGCCGGCTGGAAGCGGCGCTCCGCAATGGCAAGGTGGAAGCTGTGTGGACCAACGATTTCAAGAACCTGACTTATGCTTCTCCCGATCAGCTTTCGCCCGGTGTTCGCAACGCAACGCTGGTGGCTAGCTCGACTGCGGGTCCGTTTGTCGTTCGCCATGTCGAACCGCTCGTCAAAATCTCCGCCCAGGCCAGTTACGACCCGGCCACCGATTCGCTCGCGATGTCGCGAGCGCAGTTGCAATCTTCGCTCGCCAGCCTCGATGCCACGGGGACCATCAACGAGCTAACCAAACGCTGTGTGGCTGATGTGCAGGGACAAATCGCTTACGATCTCTCCCTGATTGAGCGATTCATTAACGAGAAACACTTCAAGGAGAATTTATCCACCAATCCGAACGAGAAGCCATTCACCTGGCCGTCCTTGACCGGCAAGGAAAACAAAAAGTTCGCCATTCGCGGGCCACTACTGAGTGGCAGCACTACGAGCAACGCCGGTGGCGCGGGACGATCGCTGGGCCTCGTCAGTTCCGAACTCACCGCGCAGGCGGAAGTCGGCTGGCAGAGTGCGCAGTACCTGGGCCTCGCCGCGGGGCCGGGGGTGTTACCTGCCCGGCTCGAACGAAGCGTCGTCTATCTCGGTCCGCTCGATCTGGTTGTGAATGAAGGCAAGTTGCTCGGCGCTCCCCGGCTGAATCTAGCGGGCGAATCACCGCTGCTGGAAATGGACAAGGGGCCGGTGATTCAAAACCTCCGCATCTCGCCCGAGCTGTGCGATGGCTGGATGAAGTTCGTCGCGCCGCTGCTGGCCGGCGTGACCCGCGCGGAAGGGAAGTTCTCCGTCGATCTGGAAGGGGCGAAAGTCCCGCTCATGCAGCCCATGACCGGCAGCGTGGGGGGACTGATGACCATTCACACCGCCGAAGTGGGCCCCGGTCCGCTGGCTCAGCAATATCTCAACATCGCGAAGCAAGTGAAGGACATCGCCGATGGTAACTATGCCGGCATCGGCGCACTGTTCACACCGAACGCGAATCCGACAACCCCTGGTGCTCTGGGGACCAACCGAGGCGTCCTCGTGCTGCCCGAACAGCAGGTGAAGTTTGAAATGGTCGATGGCCGAGTCCATCATCAAGGGCTGAAGATGAACGTCAAGGACGTCGTCATCACCACCCGCGGCAGCGTGGGCCTCGATCAGACGATGGAACTCGTCGCCGAAATCCCCGTGCAAGACAGTTGGCTCAAACAGAACGCGTCCCTCGCCAGCCTGAAGGGACAAATCTTGCAAATCCCCATCCGCGGAACACTCGCGGCACCCCTTCCCGACCTGCGGGGACTCGTGAACCTGTCCACCGGTCTCGCGCGCTCCGCGGCGACGGGACTCTTGCAGGATAAGGTCGGCAAAGAACTCAACAAGTTCCTGCCGCCGGGCTTCAATCCGATTGGCGCCGCGCCTGGCACCGCGCCTGCGGCGCCAGGAACAACCCCCGCGCCGCCGGTGAATCCGCTGGATCAGTTCCGTAACTTTTTGCCGAAGAGGTAGCGCGGTTTAGAACTGTTCGTCAGTCCCCATGCCGAAGGCGTTGAAATCGCTGACCAGGTCGGTGCCGGTGACGAAGCTGAAATCGTCGTCACCAGTTCCGCCCGAGAGCGAATCAATGTCGGTGCCTTGCGTGATCGCGGCCAAACCGGTGCGGCTCGAACTGCTGCCCCAGGTGCTGAGGAGCGCGATCAGGGCGGTGTCATTTGCATCGCCGACCGTGCTGCTGTTTTCATTGGCGACCGAGCCCGCGACCAGGAGGTCGTTGCCATCGCCGCCGCTGAGTGAATCAGCGCCGCTACCGCCGAAGAGGACATCGTTGCCGGTATCACCGAGCAGCGAATCGTCGTTGCCGCCGCCGCTGAGCAGATCGTTCCCCGCGCCTCCCGCGAGTTGATCGTTGCCGTTGCCGCCGTACAAGCGATCGTCGCCGTCGCCACCTTGCAGCGAATCGATCCCTTCGCCGCCATAGGCATAATCATTGCCGCCGCCGGCCGTGATCGTGTCGCTGCCGCCACCGCCGTAAAAGACATCATTGCCGCCGAGTGCACTGAGCTGGTCGTTTCCGCCCGCGACCAGATTTTGTTCGCCGACATTATCGCCCCACAGTGTGTTATCGCCCGCCGAGCCGTTGATCCGGTCGTTGCCGTCTCCACCGACGAGCAAATCATTCGCCGTCGCTCCGCTGATGTAGTCATCGCCACCCTGACCGAATAGCTCGACGGGGAGCGTGAGGTTGCTGGCATTGATGCTGTCGATGCCGTCGCCCCCTTGCACGACAACCTTGCCGGTTGGCGAAAGGGCCGGCGATTGGAACGCGCCGATGCGGACCTTGATCTGATTTGCTCCCGGTCCGCGCGAGAGGATGATGTTATCGTTACCGCTTGTGCCCAGAGCATACACATCGCCGATGTTGATGTTGGGAATCAGCGGCACGCCCGTGATATCGACATCTTCAATGCTCAGCCAGTTCACCGCGGCGCGACCGGGTGCCGAGAAAGAGCCGTCGGTCGTGGCACTGACGACAATCGGCGGAGCGATGCCCGTCAAATTCAGCGTCAGCACGTCACCGATCGTCGGCAGCACGGGATTCCCCGCCGAAATGTTCACTACCGTCGTTTCGTCCGGCGCGACGGTGATGTTATCGGAAACATCGGCCGCAGTTTGGAACGTCGTAATGTTCAGCGTACCGATGCTGTTCGCGGCGAAGGCCGCGCTAGCCAGCTTGTTCGTGCTGAGCGTGCCGCCAGCGCCAACGCCGTTGAAGTTGACGGTATCGGCTGCATCGGTGGTGGTCAGGTTGAGAGTGCCGACCATCCCGGTGATGTTATTGCCCACGCCGCCGCCGACATCAAACAAGTTCAAGGTCGCTACGCTCGCGCCACCGGGCACGCTGATCGCGCCACTGGTGACGGTGAACTCTCGTAGCGTCACGCCCGCGAGGGCCCCGCTCGTCGAGACGTTGCCTTGAATGATTGTCGAAGCCGTGCTGGCACCATCAATCGTCAAGCTTTTGTTGATGACCACGTTCTCGACATAGGTGCCCGCGTTCACAATCACCGTGCCGCCCGCAGCAACTACGGGCAAACCCAAGTTGATTGTCGAGAAAGCATCGAAGCCTACGCTGGTCGCGGGGCCCGCGCCATCGGGATCAGAACCCACAACCGTGTAAGTCGGGGAGACATAAACCGTCGGGCGCGGCGGCTGCAGCGTCACGGCGTAATCTTCGACCTCACCATCGACGGCCAGGCCGGTTGATGGCAAGCTTCCCGCGGTGCTCAGGCGGAAGCGGGCATAGGTGGTCGTCGGCGCACCGACGGCCGCCGCGGCAGGAACCGGCACGTTGATCGTGTTCGGTCCGTTCGCCACGACCAGGTTCGTGGCGATTTGTTCGCCCCCGTCGGCGAAGTCCCCATCCTGATTCCAGTCAATCCAAGCATCGAGCCGACCCGGCCCGCCGTTCACAGTCGCTACCACGGCCGTTGTGCCGAAAGCCACAACGGGCGAAATCGTTACTCCATCTTCATCTCCGCCATCGCCGGTCGCACCGACGCTCGGCTGCCCATCCAGTTCGCCATCCACCGTCGCGCCCAAGCGGAGCGGTGTGGAAACGGAATGTCGCGGTCCGTTGCTGGCGAGCAGCGTGGCATAGGAATTCGGAGCGTCGCCAAAGTCGGGCAGGCTGACCAGATTGACGACCACGTTATCGATGAAGGTGGTTTCATCGCCGGCCTGATCGGCTGTCGTAAACGTAATGACGTAAGTATCTTTCAGCGCGACCAGCGACGGAGTGGCCTTGGCCGAGAAGTTGAAGTTCGCGCCGCCGTTGTTGTTCCAGGTTTCGGTATAGACCGTCACGCCATCAACGAGCACGGAATAGGTATCGGTGGTGTTGGCCCCCGAAGCCCGGCGGGCAGCGAGCCAACTCAGGTTGTAGGTATTGCCCGGCACGAAACCGCGGACCGTAATCGTCATGCTCCCCGCATCTTGAATCAGGGCGAACTGGTTTCCTTCCGGCGCTTGAATGCCGCCATCCTGAAAGACGCTGGTGTTGTGCGTCAACCCCGCGCCTCCCCCAAAAATCCAAGCTGACCCATTCAACGTGCCCCCGCCGGCGTTGTTGGCTTGCTTGAAGGCCTCAAAGCCACCGATGCCGCGCTGCACGGTTTCTTCAAAGCCACCTTCGGTAAGTGTGGGAGTTTGCGAGGCGGCAACTTGCCGAATCCAGATGCGGTCGAGCAGAATGGTGTTGTCACCTGTCGCGGTACCGGCTTGCAACGGATCATTGTTGCCCAGTTCCAGCATCATCGAGGTCGCGGTGGCCACGAAGGGTTTGCTCACCTGCCGCACAAATCCTTGCGCCAGACTGACAACATCGTGTTCTTCAACCACTACCTGGCCGCCGACTCGGGCATAACCTCGGGCGGTTCCGCCAGCGCCTCGCTCGGCTTCGTAATAGTCGAGCACATACGTCTGCCCGATGACGAACCCGCTCACATTCTGGCTGATATTCCCCGTGCCCGCGCCGCCAAAGGTCTGAATGAAAGCCGAGTTTTGACCATCGGGCGAAAGTTTGCCGTTCAAAAATGGTTCCGTGCCGAACGGTGGCGCTCCAATCGACGTCCCCGCCGGATTCACGCCGACGCCGCTAGTGGAGCTCCAACTCGTGATTGGACCATACCCGGGCCAGGGATTGTCCGCGAGGTTTTCGGGAGGCGATTCAAACGAAGGATTCGCGATGTACGGCGCAGTCACTTCGATGATCTGCACGTTGTCGAGCAAAATCGTGTTGTCGCCACCCGATCCGCCCGGCTGTGCCGCGTCGTCATTGCCAATGAGCAGCGTCATCGTGGCGCTGGTGGCGACGAACGGCAAGCTGGTCACGTTCACGAACGCCGGTGTATTGCGGACGCGGTTGTGTTCGCCCACGACAAGTTCGCCATTCACGCGCACGAACGGCCGAGCAACCGCGTTGCCCGCCGCGCCCCGTTCATTTTCGGCATAGGTCACTACATAAGTGCGGCCGACATCGAACCCGCTGACCGCTTGCGAGAGCGTGCCCCCCGAACCTTGAATGAACGCGACTCGCGCGCCATCAGGCACCGGCAGGCCATTCAAAAAGGGCGCCGAGTTGTCCGCTGCTGGATTGATCCCGTGGCCGCCGCCGCCGAGCGTCCAGCCCGTGATCGTTGCTGTGTAACCGGGAAAGCCCGGCGGAATCGGCGCGGCCTCGAAGCTGGGATTGGCCACGATCGGCGCGAGCAGATTGCGAACTTCCAACCCTTCCAAGAATAGGCGTCGTGAGCGACGTTTGGCCGAACGATTGAGTTTTTTCCCGCGCGCAAACGTGGCAACAGCAACAGTCATGGTGGATCTCGAAGAAAGAAGAGTGTCCGCCTTGGTTTCAACCGAGGCACGAAGAATCGACCGAATTCCTACAATCGCTCAATATACTACTAGCGACATAGCTGTTTGTCAAATTCAGCGATTGGAATCGTCTCTCCGCTGATAGCCTGCGCTTGGGCGCTGAGGCTATGAATTCTGGGACGCTAAAGTCCTGGCCTTAGTTCCGTTACTCGGCCGCAAATTTCGAATAAGCTTCCGCAACCTTGCCTTCCTTCTCATCACCCTGGTGAAAGTACACGCGGTACTTGAGCAGGAAGCTTTCTCCTTTCTTCATCTTGTGCGAGCCATCTTTCTCTTTGCCAGCGGGAAAATCATGCAGGCCGAACGGGTTGGGGGCGAACAGGCCGTAAGTTCGCACATGCCAAGTGGTGGGATGACGGAAGCTCTTGGGGTGATCGAAGATCGCGATGCCGACAGTTTTCCCGCCGACAGGACCGTAGTAATCGACCCACTTGGCGGGCTTGCCCCAAGCATCTTTGTCAGTGAGCCCTTCACTGGTGACGATCTTGCCGCCCAGCTTGGCTTCTTCTTTCATCGTCTCGGCGACGCGCACGCCGAAAGCGCCTTCCTTGGTGTCGCCGAACGTCACTTCATCGGCGACGGCAGTGACCTTGGTCGCAAAATCGATCCAGCGAGCGTCGGCACTTGCGCCGAACTTCAACGTGGGTTCATCCTGGCAGATTAACTTGCCATCGGGGCCCAGCCATTCGTTGCGAGTGGCAATCGTCGCGGTCTTGCCGCCGATTGCTGAGTACAGCTCTTTGTGCTGAATGGTCCCTTGCACCTTGGCGGTTTCGCCCCAGAAATCAACGCCGTTCACGTTGCCGTGCGTGAACCAGAACGAGCGATGATGAATGTGATCTTTCTTCTCCCCTTCGACGCCGTCCTTCATGGGCCAGGCGCGGGTCATTTCCAAGCCCGTTGGTCCGATAATCGGCCAGACGATGGGCTTCGTGCCAGATTTGAAGACGTAGGTGGCGAAGGGCTTGCCATCGACCTTCACAGCCACGGCGGTGTCTGACTTCTCAACAGTTAGCGCCGGTTCGGCGGCGGCGAGGGGCGAAAGGCAGACGATTGCGCTGATCGCGAAGAAGCTAAGGAGAGTTTTCATGGCAGGGCCTTTGAAGGAACCACAGAGGCACAGGGGGCGCGGAGGAAGCAGCCGCGTATCGTACCGGACTGCGCGGCGCATTTCTAGCATCTCGTCTCACAACCAAAAGCGTTGCACGCGGTGGTTGTACGTATCGATCACATACATCCGCCCCAGTGAGTCGCGGGTGATGCCCCACGGTTGATCGAGCTCGCCTGCTTGACGGCCGTTGCGACCCCAGCCGCCCAGGAACTTGCCGTCGAGCGTGAACTTCTGCACGCGATGATTGCCGAACTCGCAGAGATAGATGGCGCCCGCGGCTTCATCAAGATGCAGATCGTAAGGATAAGCGAGCTGTCCCGGCGCGTGGCCATATTCGCCCCAGGTCTTGACGATCTTCGGCGCGGGACCCGAGACATCGAACACCTGCAGGCGATGGTTGCAGGCATCGGTCACCCACAGCAGGCCCGCCCGATCGAACTCCATCTTTTGGGGCCGGAGAAACTGCCCCAGTTCGCTGCCGTGGCCGCCCCACTGAAGTATGAACTTGCGGTCGGCGGAGTATTTATGAATCCGGTCGAACTCGCCGTACTCGGCAATATAATAATCACCGTTCTTGTGCTGCTGACAATCGGTGACAAAGTGAAACTTCCCTGGCGTGAAACCTCGCTCGCCGCCGATGGTCTTTTCGGCCAGCAGCTTTCCGCTCTTTTCGTAAGTCAGAATCCGATAGTAATGCGTGTCGGCGACGAGCAAGTTGCCCTCGAGATCGAACGACAGGCCGCACGGCTTGCCGAATTGAAACTCAGGTGTCTGCCACGAGCGGATGAGCTTGCCGTCAGTCGTGAAGACTTGAATCCGCGGCGTTTTGTCCACGATGTAGATTTGATCTTCTTCATCGATGGTGATTGACCGCGGGTGATTCAATCTTCCCGACGAAGAACCCGCCCGGCCCCAAATCATATCGAGCTGCCCCTGCACGGGACCGGAGGGAACGCAGCCGGTGATTGCCGCGGCACTCGTGATGCTGGCGGCGGCGATGAATTCTCGGCGCGTGGTTCCCATGCCTTCTATGTTACTCGTTCTTGGCCGCTGGCGTTTCGGCCGGGCGTGCGCTCTCGGGATTGTTGGCTGGCGGTGGCGGGGCACTGGCCGCTGCTTCGACTGTTTTCTTAAGCCCTTGCAGCCCCTTTTCAAAATCGGCCCCCACGAGGCTATCTAAAACAAAGAAACAAAAGTAGCGTTCGATAGGATTCCAGCCCGATTTGTTGTCAAACGCCCACACGACCTTAGTCGCCTGGCCCTCGGGCGTGAACTTGATTTGCCCCGGAATCGGTTTTCCGCCATCGAACGACAGGCCATAAACAATGCCTGTCCGCGGATTGGCTTCTGTAATCTTTAGATGACCCTTCCCCGAAGGATCGTCCCACATCAATTCCGCCCCAACGCCCGACTCGGGGCCGGCATAAGTCCAACTCATTTTTGGGTACGCGGCCGGATTCCACGCGGTCCATTCCTTCCAAGTCTTGAGCGTGCCCACCTGCTCATAGATCTTTTCCGGCGGCGCACTGATGGTGATACTCCGCTCGACATGCACCGTCCCTGGCAGCAGTAGGCCAATTACCGCGAGCAACACGATCGCAGAAACCACACCGAGCAACACTTTCTTGATTACGTTCATCACACTAATCCCTCTTGAAACATGGCGTGGGCTCGAGTGGTATCATCCAGGGGGCCATTCTATCGCGCGGGTGGCTACGGGAAAATGGAAATCAGCCTCAAGTAACTGAGCCGTCAAGAAGGTGAGATCGCCGACCATGCCTGACCGCCGTCCTCTGACTGCCGATTTACGCGAGTGGCTCACCATCGAATTGGCGACGTGGCAACAGCAGCAAGTCATTAACAGGGAACAAGCCCAGTCGATTCTGGCGCAATACGAACCCGAGCATGCCGCGCGGCTGCGGATGCAAAACGTCTACCTGATCTCGCTGGGCGGATTGGCAGCTTTGCTGATGGCGGCAGCAGTTCTCTTGCTGGTGAGTTTCAACTGGCAAGGGATTCCCGCAGCGGGAAAATTGACGCTAATCTTTGGCGCGCTCATCGGCCTGTATGCGGCGGGCGCTGGTTGCTGGCGGGCGGGCAATCCGCGACTCGCGGAAGTGGTGTTCTTTTTCGCAGCCCTCATGTATGGCGCGGCAATTTGGTTGATCGCTCAGGTCTTTCATATGGACGCGCATTATCCAGACGGCTATTTCTGGTGGGCTGTCGGTGTTTTGCCACTGGCGATCATTCTCGATACATTGCCGCTGCACGCACTGTTTGCGGTGTTGCTCGCGGCCTGGTTCTCGACGGAGATCGCGGGTTATCGGAATTTGGGCGCCATTCTATTTGGCTTCCGCTGGCATGCCATTCCGAACATGGTGTTGCTCGCACCTGCGTTGGCGGCTCCCGGCGTGTTGCTGGCTTACCGGAGCCAATCGTATTTGCGACTCGCGATTTACTTATCGCTGGTGGTTGGCTGGATCTGCCTGCAGCCAATGTCCTGGCAGTGGGATGGCGCTGCGACCTATTTCGTTGCTGCGGTCGGCGCTCTGCTGATGATCCTGGGAGAGAGTCATTTGCCGGGGAGCAAGATGTCCATTCCTTACCGCGTGCTAGGCGCGCTGCTATATGGCGGGGCGCTGTTGCCGTTGAGTTTCCATTGGTATTACCGCGAGTGGTACCAGGTGCCGCATGTGATCTTGTTGACGTTGCTCATTGCTACGAGCACCGGGCTCGTACTCGCGGCGGCGGAGTTTGTGCGGTTTCGGTTGCTCGAATCCGGACAAAAAAACCAGGCCGACATCGTTGCCGATATTCGTCAGCGGCAATGGCTGCCACTTTGCCTCGCGGGGGTCATCGTCGTCCTAACGATCCTGCCGGCCATGCATGGGGGCACCAGCCAAGATGCCGGCTTGTCGGCGCACATTTTGGCGACGCTTCTGGCCAATGCGGCGATGTTGGCGCTCGCGATGTGGCTGATGTGGGTTGGGCTGCGCGACGATCGCGGCCAGCCTTTCATCGCTGGCATCGTCTATTTCCTGTTGTGGATGGTAGTTCGCTATTCCGATTTGTTTGGCTTGGAAGCTGGCATGCTCGGCGCTGCGGCACTCTTTGCCGCCTGCAGCGTGACAATCGGCGGCCTGGCTTGGTTCTGGCATCAACGAAAGCAGGTGCTGCATGTTTAGCGGAAAGCTGGCTTTAATCGCGATTGTCGCGTTCGCCCAAGTGAGCATTTTGAGCGGAATGATCGTGCTCGATAGCCTGCCTTACATGCTGGGCGAAACGATTCGGCTAAAGGTGATTCCTGTGGATCCGCGAGATTTATTCCGCGGCGACTATGTGATTTTGGGGTACGATTTCACCAATCCCGATTTCAATCTGATTGCCGGCTTGAACAATACAGATGATTCAAATTGGCGTCAGCGAACCGGAGAAACTGTTTACGTGACGCTCAACAAACCTGCGGCTGACAAAGATGCTGCGAACAATATTTGGACCACGAAGAGGGTGAGTTTACAGCTTCCGGAAGGCGGAACCTTTTTGTGCGGGACCTTGCATTACAATCAGTTGGATTGCGGCATCGAAGCGTATTACGTTCAGGAAGGTGAGGGGCGGCGCATCGAGGAGGCCATCCGCAGTAACCGCAAAGTGGCAGCAGAAATCGTTGTTTGGCGAGGGCAAGCGAAGTTGAAACGGGTAATTGTCAATTGACGGTGAAGGACCATCATGGATTTGCAACTGCGAGGACAACGGGCGCTGGTCGTCGGCGGTGCGAGTGGCATTGGCTTGGCGATCGCGCGGGCGTTTGCCAGAGAAGGGACGAACCTCTTGTTATGGGACCGGAGTGAGCAAACGACCGCGCGGGCGGATGAACTTTCGAAAGAAACAGATTCCCAGTGCGCTGCCCAAGTGCTGGATGCCACCGACCATGCCCTAGTGCAGGACGCCACAAATAAGGCGAAGGCAAGCTATGGCGACATTGACCATGTGGTCTACGCCGCTGGCCTCGGCTCCGGCAAGTTCGGCTTTCCGTTCTGGAAGCTCGACCCCAGCGATTGGGACCGCGTGCTGCGGGTGAACCTGCTCGGCGCGGTGAATGTTGCACACGCCCTCGCGCCGGCGATGGCAGAGCGCGGCCAAGGAACCATGTTGTTCATTTCGTCGGTCGCTGGGCAGATCGGCTCGCAAACCGATCCGCCTTATTCAGCCGCCAAGGCGGGACTGATCAACTTTGCCATGTGCGCCGCGAAGGACCTCGCGCCGAGGAATGTCCGCGTGAACACAATCTGCCCCGGCATGATCCAAACGCCCCTCAACCGCGCCGTCTGGCAAGCCTGGCACGATCAACAGCCGGCCGAGCTCAAGCGCTCTTACGAAGACTGGGCCGGCGAAAAAGTCCGCACCGTCATCCCGCTGAAGCGTTGGCAAACACCGGAAGACATCGCCGAGTTGGCTGTGTTTTTGGCATCATCCAAAGCGCAGAACATCACCGGGCAGACGCTGAATGTGGATGGCGGGTGGGTGATGCATTGGTGAAATGTCGATTGAAAGATCGAAACTCGCAGTGAAAAAGCGTAGACTGAACGATATGAGCACGACCACCTTAAGTCCACCTGGTTCCG
>JAYTUF010000871.1:0-3541 GCA_043744755.1 Anatilimnocola sp. | reverse complement strand
AAGGCATCCCGGTGCTCGACATGCTGCGGGTGAAGAACACGCTGAAGGGCTACCCCGACACGGTGCTGATCGGCCCGAACTGTCCCGGCGTGATCACTCCGGGCGAATGCAAGATCGGCATCATGCCGGGCTACATCCACAAGCCAGGGAAGATTGGCATCATGAGCCGCAGCGGCACGCTGACCTATGAAGCCGTCTGGCAGACGACGAATCTGGGCCTCGGCCAATCGACGTGCGTGGGTCTCGGCGGCGATCCGATTGTCGGCACGAATTACATCGATCTCTTCAAGCGCTTTCAGGAAGATCCACAGACTGAAGCGATTCTGATGATGGGCGAAATCGGCGGCTCTGCCGAAGAAGAGGCGGCCGCATTCGTGAAGGCCCATGTGACGAAGCCCGTCGCGGCCTTCATCGCGGGCCGTACAGCTCCGCCCGGCAGACGAATGGGTCATGCCGGCGCGATCATCTCCGGCGGCAAAGGAACGGCAGCGGAGAAAGTGGCCGCTCTGCAGGAGGCGGGAATTGAAATCGCGGAGTCGCCGGCGACGATGGGCGAAGCCGTGGCGCGAGCGCTTGAGAAGCGGAAGAAAAAATAAGGCCCCAATAAATCAAATTATGCGCGCTGCGGTTTTGCCTCGTCATCGTCGGAATGAGCCGTTGCGAAGAAGGGTACGTCGTCGGCCTCTTCAGCACTCATCATGGTGGCGACGCGTTGCAGCGTAGCCAGGATTTGGGTGGTCTCCCAGGCTTGCAGGCCGTTTAGCTCGGTGCGGAATTGATCGCGCAACAGAGATGGAGCTTCGTTCGAGAGCCGCTTCCCCTCGTCCGTAAGTTGCAGAGAAAAGCTGCGGCGATCATTTTCATCGCGGGCCCGTGTAATCAGCCCGCGTTGCTCGAGCCGTTTCAGGATTCCGGCAATTGTCTGCGGACTGACGTGCATCTGGTCCGCCAGATGACCGGGGGTTGCTAGCGGGGTCTTTTCCAATTCTCGCAGGGCGCCAAGTTGCGGGCCGGTTAAACCAAACTCTTGCCACAAATAACGCGAATGCCCCTCGACGGCTTGGGAAATCCGGCGGATGGCGATGATGATCTCGTCATCGAGGCTGAGAGGGCTAGGCACGCGTGGTTCCGGTTGCCGAAGTCTTTCAAAGGACGGAGTTTGCGACAATAATCGCATGCATGACCTGCCTGGCGAGCGGTCCCGAGGGTAGTTCTTAAGAATATCTAACCACCGAGTCGAGCGAAAGTGTCGGAGATTTTTTTTCGAGACACGAAAGTAACGAACAATTGCAGCCTTCGTTACGAAATCAAATACCCGCCATCGACAGGCAGCACCACGCCCGTGATAAAGGACGCGGCGGCGGAACAAAGGAAGAGGGCTGCCGGTGCTACTTCCTCGGGTCGTCCCCAGCGACCTAGCGGGGTACGGTCAAGGATTTTCTGTGACTTTTGTGGATCCTCGCGCAAAGGTTGAGTGAGCCTGGTCTCGATCCAGCCGGGCGCCACCGCATTCACGCGAATGCCATCGGCGGCCCAGGCGATGGCTAACGATTTCGTTAATTGAACAATCCCCCCTTTGCTCGCGCTATAAGCCGGCGCGGGGCCGCTGCCAAAGAAACTTAACATGCTGGCGATGTTGAGCACGCAACCCTTCGATTCACGGAGCAGTGCGTGACAAGCTTGCGCCATTCGCATGGCGCCATTCAAGTTGATGTCAATGACCCGGGCAAACGTTTCCGGTTCGTGTTCCTTGCCGCGGATGATCACGCCCGCGGCATTGACCAGCACGTCCAGCCGATCCAACGATTCAACCAATTGCTGGATCGCAGCGGCATCGACGACATCCAGCACAGCGGTTTCAATCAGACGCCGGTTAACCAATTGTTCGCAGAGGAGAAGCTGATTGAATTCGGCGATCTCCGATTGACTCACTCCCGTCGCAATCACACGACAACCATCAGCAGCGAAGGCGCAAGCAATCGCTTGCCCAATGCCGCTCGTGCCGCCGGTGATGAGTACGGTGCGTTGCGAAGTCATCGAGAGTTGTCTTCCGGCAGTGTTATGATTTCCAAGCCGCACAATGCGCGCGACCGGACTTTGTTTATAATCGGGCGGCGCTGGTCGCGTTCTAGCTCTTCAGCCGTTTTTTGCAAATTGGAAACTGCCTCCCATGTTCGATAAGCCTGCTCTCATGAACCTCGTTCGGCAACAAGCGTTGCAGGTGGGCGATTTCACGCTCGCCTCGGGCAAGAAATCGCACTACTACCTCGATTGCCGCAAGATCACGCTCGATTCGTGGGGCGCGAACTTGATTGCCGATGGCATGTTGGAACTCCTGGGCGATCCACTCCCCGCGGCCGTCGGCGGCATGGCCATCGGCGCCGATCCCATCACCGGCGCGATTATTACCGTCGCCGGCCGCCAGGGGAAGCGAATCAAAGGCTTCATCGTCCGCAAGGAGGCCAAGCAACACGGCACCGGCCGCGATGTCGAAGGCCCCGTCACCCCGGGCGAAGAAGTGGTCATTGTTGAGGACGTGGTGACCACCGGCGGCAGTTCCCTCGCCGCGATCGACAAGGCCGAAGCCTTTGGCCTGAAGATTCGCGGCGTGCTGGCGATCATCGACCGCTTGGAAGGGGGCCGCGAAACCCTGGCCGCGCGAGGCTATTCGCTGCAGACTTTGTTGACGATTCGAGATTTTGGGCTGGAGCCGGTGAAGTAGGTTTGGTGATCGAGGCGTAAACGGGGTACAATTTTAGCAAACGTGTCCGTCCCATTCTTGGATCAACTACAAATGGTTTCCATCAAAGACTACGGCATCGACAAGTTGCCCGAAAATCAGCGGATCGAATTGGCAAATCAAATCTGGGAGAGTCTCGATTCGTGGCCGCCGGGTATGTGGGATGCCGGGGAGTTGGCCACCGAAGAGAAGCGTCGCAATGAGGAACTAGATCAGCATCCCGAGCGGGCTCTGACCCTCGAACAACTTCGAGCACGGGTTGAGAAGGGATCATGAGTTATTCTCTCGAGTTTCATCCTGCACTTGCTGATGAAATTGAAGAATTGAAGCTTTGGCATGATTTACAGCAGCGTGGATTGGGCGACAAATTCTATGCGGAGCTGTTGGATCGCTTTGAATTCATTACCCGTAATCCATTCGTCTTTGCCATCGTCGAGCGCGATGTACGCATTGCTCGGCTCCGGCAGTTTTCGTATCTCGTTCGCTATCGCATCTTTGGCACGCGAGTTCGCGTTCTCTCCGTTATTCATGCCGCCAGGGGTAGAGGTCGCTGGAGACTTCGCCGATGAGTCACGTCTTTCATCTTATGAATGAAGCCCGATGTCACAGTACCGCCGCGAGTTGTCCAATCTTCGGCCACATTGATCGGAAGCTACACAAGATTGCGAGCCTAGGTCTATTCCCTGCTCACGGTTCGGGATTTTGGGTTGGAGCCGGTGAAGTGACTTTTGGCAGTCCGCCCTGGCAGAGAGTACAATTCGACAGTTCCGCCTTGTTTACTTTTGGAAGGGTAGACCAATG
>JAYTUF010000870.1:0-3541 GCA_043744755.1 Anatilimnocola sp. | reverse complement strand
CGGCTCGGCGGGAGCCTCGCCCTCCCAATTTTCGCCTCGCCCTCCCAATTTTCCCCTCGTCTCCCGACCCTCGCCTCTCGCCCCCTCCACCATGGACTCCCTCACCGCGGCTCGCTGGCAGATGGCCATCTCGCTGGCGCTGCACATGATCTACGCCGCGGTGGGCATCGGGCTGCCATTGCTGCTCGTGATGGTTGAGGGAATGTATTTGCGGACGGGGCAGGAGCATTACAAGAGACTCGCGAAGAAGTGGTCGAAGGTGATGGGCCTGCTGTTTGCGGTCGGTGCCGTGAGCGGCACGGCGTTGTCATTGGAACTCGGCCTGCTCTGGCCCAAGTACATGGAATTGATGGGGGCGGTGGTCGGGCATATCTTTGGTCTGGAAGGCTACGCCTTCTTTCTCGAAGCAATTTTCATCGGCGTTTATCTCTATGCTTGGGACAAGATCAGTCCGCGAGCCCATTGGCTGTGCGGAGTGGTGATCGCGACGACGGGCATGCTCTCTGGCGTGTTCGTGCTCGGCGTCAATGCCTGGATGCAGCAACCGGTGGGCTTTGTGATGGAGGGAAACAGGGTCGTCGTCACCGATCCCATCGCCATCTTCAAGCAACCGCTGTGGTTCTACATGGCCTGGCATAGCACGCTGGCCTGCTATCTGTCGGTCGCGTTTGCGGTGGCCGGTTGGTATGCGTACCTGGCTTTGAAAGGCCGGCAGGATGCTTATGTGCGCTCCGCCTTGTTGGCCGCGATGTTGCTGGGCGGCATTTGTGCGTTCCTGCAACCCATGAGCGGCGATTGGCTCGCGAAGTACGTCTTCAAAACGCAGCCCGTCAAGTTCGCGGCGATGGAAGGACAATTCAAGACTGAGAAGCACGCACCGATGCGAATCGGCGGCTGGCCCGATGAAGAAGCGCAAGAAACCAGGTACGCCATCGAGATTCCCGGCGGTCTGAGCTTCATCGCTAATGGCGATTCTTCGACGGAAGTGCCCGGGCTGGATCGGGTGCCGCGGAGCGATTGGCCGAATGTCGCGCTAACGCATTTTGCCTTTCAATTGATGGTCGGCTCGGGTTCGGCTTTGATGTTTGTTTCCGTTTGGTTCTGGATCGCCTGGCTGCGGTTTCGTGACAAAGTGCTGCAGAGTCGTTGGCTGATGAGAGCCCTCTGTGTCGCGGCGCCGCTGGGGTACTTGGGCTTGGAAGCAGGTTGGATGGTGACGGAAGTCGGCCGCCAGCCGTGGATTATTCAGGGCGTGATGCGCACGAAAGACGCGGTGACGCCAGCCGCGGGCGTGTTCGGCATGTTCATCGCCTTCACACTGCTGTATGCCTTGCTCAGTGTGACGGTGGTTGTGCTGCTGCGGAAGTTGACGCACTCGGGCATCGAAATCGAACGGCCGGCCAAATGATCTCGACCGAACTGCTCGTGAACATCTCCGCCGCGGCCGCGCTGTTCGGCATGATGGCCTACGGCGTCTTCGGCGGCGCGGATTTCGGCGGCGGCGTGTGGGACTTGTTCGCGAGCGGTCCGCGCAAACGAGAGCAACGGCTGGCGATTCAAAAGGCGATGGGCCCTGTCTGGGAAGCCAACCACGTTTGGCTGATCTTTGTCGTAATCGTGCTCTTCACATGCTTTCCGCGGGCGTATTCCAAACTGGCCATCGCGCTGTTCCTGCCGTTTCATTTGGCACTCGTGGGGATCATGCTCCGCGGCGCTTCGTTCATCTTCCGTTCGTATCAAAGTCAGCAAGCAGAAGCGGCGGCGGAAACGAGTGCCTGGGGCGTCGTGTTCGGCGTGGCCTCGATCATTTCGCCCGTGCTGTTGGGCGCGGCATTCGGTGTGGTTACCGAAGGGCTGATCCGCGTACACGATGATCAGCTCATCGTTCTGAATCGTTGGTTTTGGCTCACGCCGTATGCACTAACCAACGGTTTGTTGGCCTTGGTCACTTGTTCCTACCTGGCCGCCGTCTATCTGACGAATGAAACGAAAGGGGAACTGCGCGAGGACTTCCGCCACCGCGCGATCATTGCGGGGACGGGGACTGCGCTGCTCGCGGGACTGGTGCTGGCGCTGGCCTGGTTTGAAGCTCGCTGGTTCGTAGACCGGATGCTGTCGCCGCGCTCGCTGCCGGTGGTGCTCGCCGGTTTGACCTGCTTCGCCGCGTCGGCCTGGGCGGTGTTCAACCGCCATTATCTTTTGGCGCGCGTGTTCGCCGCGGGCGAGATTAGCTTGCTGATCCTCGGTTGGGGCCTCGCCCAGCATCCGTTCCTGGTCTATCCCGATCTGAAGTTCGTGGACACTGCCGCGCCGCGCGCGACGCTGCAGTTTCTCGTCCTCACCTTCCCCATTGGCGCTGCCCTCATCGGGCCCTCGCTCTTCTATCTCTTCCGAGTCTTCAAGGCATAGGAAGCCCGACGCGTTAGCGGAGAAGTGTCGCAAACTAACTCGGCTATGGCAACGGTGCGATCGCACGGTAACAATGCGTGCTGCCGCCGGGCGCGTCGGGCAACCTCAAACCTTCTCCTGAAGAATGTCGCATGAACCGCAATCGTCGTTGGATCGCTGCTTTGTTGTTCACCGTATGCGTTGCGAATGGGGCGGAAGCGCAGGAGAAAAAGAAGCCGCAAGCCCGCGTAGTCGAATCGCATGGTTATGCTGCCGCGGTGGAGCTGACTCGCGGCACGGCGCGGGCGGTTCTCTGTCCCGAAGCGGGTGGCCGAGTGCTGGAATACTCCGTTGCCGGCAAGCAAGCGCTCTGGTTTGACGAGGCGGAACGAAATCCGCCGCCTGGCAAGTCGCGGCCCATGAGCGCGGGCCGGTTTGATTTTGGGCCGGAATTGACGACGGCTGCTCACCCGAAACTCTGGTCGGGAAAATGGACCGCGAAGATCACCGGCGAATCGGCGGCGCTATTGACGAGCGAAAAGGACGACGCGACCGGCGTGCAATTGTCTCGCGCGTTCGAACTCGCCGACAGTGGCGTGCTCGTTTGCAAGCAGACGATTACCAACATTTCCGAAGAACCGCGCGAGTATTGTCATTGGGGGCGATCGTTCTCGCCCGGTGGCGGAATCTGCATCGTGCCGCTGGCTGGGCAGAGTCGCTTCCCAAGCAAGTACGCCATGTACGAAGATAGCGCGATCATCAACGTGCGCAATCAGGACGACCTGATTCGCGAGCGCGACGGCTTTTTAGAAATTCTCGGCCCTCCCCGGAAGCCAAAGCTGGGCTTTGATTCGCCCGCCGGTTGGCTGGCCTATGTTTTGCCCGGCGATGTGCTCTTTGCCAAGAATTTTAAAACGTATCCTGACCGCGTTTACAACGAAGCGGCCGGCCTCACGCTGTCCGTCTGGTATCCCGCGGGTCCACGGATCGAATTGGAGCCCATCGGCCCGCGCGAACGCTTGCAGCCGGGACAATCGGCTTCGTTTACGGAAGAGTGGGTCGTGCTCCCCTTTCCCTTCCCTAAGGAGGGCGAGAAAGTTGACCTGAAAAAACTGCGGACCGTAGTGCTCAACAAATTCAGCGAAGATGAAGA
>JAYTUF010000869.1:0-13989 GCA_043744755.1 Anatilimnocola sp. | reverse complement strand
TGATGAAAATGGAACCGCCGACCATCTATCTGCCCGAACATGCGGTGGAATTGGTCGATCATTTGCTGAGGGTCGTTAGTCGGCTGGATCGTGGCCGGCTCCCCTGTGAGTTGATTGCCGTGCGGCCGGGGGATGAGTTCGATCTTTCGCGCGAACATCTGGTCACAGTCTCGGAGACCAAGCACACGGTGCCGTCGGTCGGCTATGTCGTCTGGGAAAAGCGGAAGAAGCTGAAGGTTCAGTATCAGGGCCTGTTGGGCGAGCAGATTCGCGATTTGCGGCTCAGCGGCGTCGATGTGACCGAAGAGCGGCGGCTGCCATTGGTGGCTTACACGGGCGATACGTCGCCGCAAGGTCTCGATGCTTGCCCGGCCATGTATCAAGCCAAGGTGTTGATTGCCGAGATGACGTTTGTCGCCCCCAGTCATCGCAAGGAGAAGATTCACAAGCATGGCCACATGCATCTGGATGATTGGGTCGATCGCCGCGAGCGGTTCAAAAATGAATTGATCATCGCCGGGCACCTCAGCACGCGGTACCACGATAAGCAGGTCAAGTATTATGTGATGAAGGCCTTCCCCGACATGCTCGGCGGGCGGCTGAAGCTGTGGCTATGAACGGCGATCCACGGGCCGCGTATGTGCATGTGCCGTTTTGCCGACATCGCTGCGGTTATTGCAACTTCACGCTGATCGCCGGCCGCGATGATTTGATCGAACGATATTTGCACGCGCTCGCCAAGGAACTGATGCTGCTCGGCGAAGCGCGGTCCGTTGAGACACTGTTCTTTGGCGGCGGCACGCCGACGCATCTGCCCCCCGAGCAATTGGCGCAACTATTTGAACTAGCGCGCGAGTGGTTCAAGCTCGGGCAAAACGGCGAATTCAGCGTCGAAGCCAATCCGCTCGACTTGACCCCGCAGCGCTGCCAGGTGTTACAGCAAGCGGGTGTGACCCGGATCAGTCTCGGCGGGCAGTCATTCAGCGAGCGGAAGCTGAAGATTCTGGAAAGAGATCACGGTCCCGCGAAGCTACATGAGTCCTTTGACGCTGCAGCCAAGGTAGCGAACTCCGTTTCCCTCGATCTGATCTTCGGTGTACCAGATGAATCACTGGCGGAATGGGAGCACGATTTGCAGCAAGCGCTCGCGCTGCAGCCGCAACACATCTCGACGTATGGCCTGACAATTGAGAAAGGGACTAGCTTCTTTCCGCGCGTAAGTCGCGGAGAATTGACGCCCGCCAGCGAAGATATTTCAGCAGCCATGTATGAACGGGCCATCGACGTGCTGACTGCCGCGGGTTACGAGCATTACGAGGTTTCCAACTTCGCACTTCCGGGCCATCGTTGCCGACATAATGAAACGTACTGGCTGGGGCGCGGTTACTTCGCCGCTGGTCCCGGCGCGGCCCGTTATGTGAAGGGCATCCGCGAAGTGAATCACCGCAGCACGTTGGCCTGGCTGCAGCGGCTTGAGCGGAATGATTCACCCGTTGCCGAACGGGAAGAACTCAATGCCGAAGATCGAGCGCGAGAACGGCTGGTCTTCGGACTGCGCCGGCTCGCAGGAATCGAGATGCGAGCATTTGCCCGCGAGACGGGTTACTCAGTCGATGTCCTAGCGAA
This sequence comes from Anatilimnocola sp., assembly GCA_043744755.1. Lineage (GTDB taxonomy): Bacteria > Planctomycetota > Planctomycetia > Pirellulales > Pirellulaceae > Anatilimnocola. The sequence continues at coordinate 12,363 of JAYTUF010000869.1, read as the reverse complement.
GGATGCATTCGCGAGATTCATCGAGCAGGGATTCTTCGAACGCACAGCGGATACATTGCGGCTCACCCGCCGCGGGCTACTCATCAGCGATAGTCTTTGGCCACATTTCTTGCGGTGAGGCGTCTGAATGCTATTTCAACTTCGGCAGGGGTCCGAGGATGTTGCCGGGCGCGGTGGCGGTGTTGCCGCCGGGGCCAACGATGTTGCCGTTTGCATCACGGGCGATGCGCTTCCAGCCGGAGGGAGTTTTCACTTCGTAGAACTCGCGGTTCCAAAGCTTGAGCGGGTCGAGTAGTCCTGCGACATGGTTCTGGGCATTCACCTCGCGCTTGTCAAACTTATACGCCGTCCGGTGCGGATTGTTGGGGCTCCAGTCCCCTTCGAAAATCTGCATCTTGATCGGCAAGTATTCCTTCTCATCCAGCACGACCTGCACCATTTTGAAATTGGCCGCGTCCTGCCGCGATTTGGGAACTGCTTCCAAGCAGTATTCGCCTGACGCTTCGGCCTGCAGTGGGCGAATCCAATAGCGGGCTTTGATCGACTCCGCTCGGGCACCGAACATGAATGGCAGCGGACCATCGGCCAGCGATTTGCCCTGCATCTCGGGCGGCAACATCGATTCGATCACTTCTTTCTTTACGGCATCGAAGGCGAAGACTCGCTTACCATCGGTGATCCAATGCTCGCCGTTTTCCGCTGGCTGAGCGATATATTGCGGCTTTTCGCCCGGCTTGACCTGGCTGAAGACTTGCAATTGCTTGACCTGAAACAGGCCCTTATCGGGCGCACCATACTTGATCAGGCCGGCAGCATACTTGCTGAAGGGGAGCATGTGCAACTGATTCAAATTCTTCAGGCGATTGAACTCATCGGGCATCGAGCCCGGGTCGTATTCCCATTTTTGAAACGTGCATTCCAGCGTCTTTACCTGATCGCTGCGTTTTTCCCAATACGCCAGCACCCCATCGACCCAGGTTTGCACCTGGGGATCGAGCGGGAACCATTCCGGCTGCAGCGGCCCGGCCGGCACGATTTGGAGGCGAGGAACAGCCAACGGATTGACAGCGCTCGGCGGGGCCGCAGCTCCGGGGCCCGGCTGACGAATCGGCTGCTCTCCAGCAACAGGACGAATCTGGCCAGGCTGAGTCTGATTGGGCTGCCCTTGATTTGGTTGTGCAGCAACGGGACCGATAGCAGGTCCGAACGCTTTTGTCTGGGCCGGTTGTTGCTGCGGTCCTTGCTGCTGCGCGGGTTGTGGTCCTTGCAACGCATAGCGCGACGGCGGATTGGCAGGTTCGGCCGCGGGACGAACCTGCTGCGGCTGTCCTTGTCCTGGCTGACTCTGTCCCGGCTGGACCTGAGGCGGCTGATAGCTCTGCGCGGCAACTTCACCGGCAGCGAGCGCGGCGATGAGCAAACCTGCGGCAGCAAACAAAAAGCGGGTCGCGCGAGTCATCCGTGACTTCCTGCGAGGGGTGGAACCGGGTGCAATCGCGGCATGATAACGGAATGGAGGCAGATTGAACCAGAGAGATTTGGGGCACCTGCGAATTCGGAATGCAGAAGGCGCAGTCGCCAACATGGACAAACCGCCGCTAGCAGGGACGAGGCGCGCCAACTGCCCTGGTTCCTGGGGAGTGGTTCGGTCACAATACTGGCTTGTCTGCGACGAATAGCTGCTGGCGACGCATTGCTGCCAGTGAACCGCTCTCCCTTAAAGTACCCATGAGCGCTAATCCCACCGAAACGCCCACTGAAACGCCCGCCAAAACGTCCGCCGCGCCGCCGGTCGAGTCGATTGTGATCGACCTCCGCAACCCTTGGGTGGCGGGGTTTCTCGCTTGGCTCTGGCCCGGCGCGGGACACCTGTATCAGGGGCGATATGGCAAGGGCTTGCTGTTCATGGGGTGCATCCTGTCGATCTTTTTCTTCGGCTTGTTCTTGGGGGAGGGCCGCGTGGTCTATGCCAAACATCCGGGCGATCAAGGCCAGCCGGTTGTCCGCGGCCGATTCGGCACCATTCTCACGCGACTCGCCCGCATTGCGCCGCTCCCGTTCTGGTTGCAGGCGGGCACCGGCTTGCCCGCGATGCCGGCTGTTTATCAGCGAATGCGGGCGAAGAACTTTGGCGAACCGGCGCTGGGCGGCTGGTTTGCGCCGCCGCGCGACACCGCGGAGCTGGATAGCTGGCATCGCGAACTCAATCAGCGATTCGATATGGGTGTGCTCTATACCATGATTGCGGGAATCTTGAACTTCTTCGCAATCTGGGACGCTTGTGCGGGACCGGCCCCGAGTGAGCCGGTCGATCCGAAAAAGAAGAAGGACGATCCGAAGAAGCCTGCCGACGATAAACCCGCCACCTAATGAACGAGCAGCCCATGTTTGCCGATAGTTTGCTACTGAGTTTGCCTCTGGGCGCGTTGCCCTTTAATCAATTGTGGTATTACCTGCCGCTGCTGGTAGCGATCAGCCTGGTATATGGCGCCACGCGTCATGAGCTGCCGGGGCCGATCTTGCGTCATGCCTGGCATACGGCCGTCTGGATGACCACGTTTATCGGCGTGATTTTTTTGATCATCCTCACCCTCACCTGGCTGGTCTGACCGGCGATGGTGGACAACGACATTTGGGACGTCGTGGTAATCGGCGCCGGCGCTGCGGGACTGCTGGCCGCGGCGGAAGCAGCAACTCGTGGGCGAAGAACGCTGCTGCTGGAAAAGAACAGCCGGCCGGGCGTGAAAATTCTGATCTCCGGCGGCACCCGCTGCAATCTGACACAAGCGACCGACAAGCGGGGCATTGTCGAGGCCTATCGAGAACAAGGTTCATTCCTGCATTCTTCACTCGCCCTGCTCGCGCCGGCTGATTTAGTAAAAATCATCGAGGACGAAGGGGTGCCCACCAAACGCGAGGAGACCGGCAAGATATTCCCCGTCAGCGATCGGGCGCTCGATGTTGTCAATGCTTTGATGCAGCGGTTCAATCGCTCGGGTGCTGTTCTAAGACTGGAGCAGGCAGTGGAACGGATCGAGCGCGATGGCGAGCGCTTCGTCGTCGTGGTCGGCGAACAGCGGTTTTACGCAACATCCTTGCTCATCACTTCCGGCGGCAAGTCTTATCCGGGCTGCGGCACGACTGGCGATGGATACGCCTGGGCTGAAGCGTTGGGTCATGGCATTGTGCCGACACGTCCCGCGCTCGTGCCGATCACTTCCAACGAGCCGTGGGTGCTGGGGCTGTCAGGGTTGACGCTGCCGGATGTGGTGCTGCGGATTGCTGCGCGCGGGGACGAAGGGCGAGAGGCGGGGAGCGACGGAAGTACCGGGAAGAAGAAAAAATCTCGCTGGTTGGATGAGCGGCGGGGGTCGTTGCTCTTTACGCACTTCGGCTTGTCGGGGCCGGTGGTGCTGGATATTAGTCGCACGGTGACGGGGCAGGAACAGCCCGATTCACTCGATGTGGTTTGCGATTTTGTGCCCGACATTCGCGCGGATGAACTCGAGATTGGGATTCGCGAGCAATGTCAGGCAGCCGGCAAGAAGCAAGTCGGCGGCGTGCTGCAGAAGTTTGTGCCGCATCGATTGGCGGAGGAACTGTTTCAGCAGGCGGGAGTCTCGACTGAAGTGCGGGCCGCCGAGCTATCGAACGCCGCGCGAGCGCAGTTAGTGCGCTGGCTCAAGGAAGCCCGCATTCCTGTCAGCGGCACGCGGGGCTTTGCGAAGGCGGAAGTGACGGCCGGCGGCGTCGATCGGGCCGAGGTCGATTCGCGGACCATGCAAAGCAAGCTGGTCCCCGGCTTGTTCTTCGCCGGCGAGGTACTCGATCTCGACGGTCCCATCGGCGGCTACAACTTCCAAGCCGCCTTCAGCACCGGAATGCTGGCCGGGCAGCATGTGTAGTAAGATGACTTTCCGTGTAGCTGAATTCGCCAGAATTCAGTCTGTCGTGCAGCGGAATTCTGGCGAATTCCGCTACTGTCAAGTGATTGCGGCTGGATTCCACTAATGGCAGTCGTTCATCGCTTACCCGGACCCCGTGGCAACTGGCTGCTGGGCAGCTTGCCGGCGCTGCGGCGCGACATGCTGGGATTCTTCGAGACTTGCCAGCGGGAATATGGCGACGCTGCCTACTTCCGCGTCGGCCAGCGGCGGAGCATGTTGCTCAGTCATCCGGCCAACATTGAGCAAGTGCTTGTGACCGATAACAAAAAGTTCATCAAGAACTTCGCAGTCAGTTTCTTCCTCCGCCCGCTCCTTGGCAACGGCCTGCTCGTGAACGAAGGCGAGAACTGGCTGCGGCAGCGCCGGTTGATTCAACCGACATTCGCGAAACCGCGACTCGAACATTATTCGCACGCGATGGTCGAGCTCACCGATCGCATGTTGCAGTCCTGGCAGACCGGCGATGAGCGCGACATGGCACGCGAGATGATGCAACTGACAATGGCCATCGCGGGCAAGACGCTGCTCGGTGTCGATGTCGGTGATCGGTACCGCGAGGTGGTCGTCTGCCTCGAAGGGGTGATGCACGATTTTCTGGCGCGGTTTCGCAGTCCGCTGCCGCTCCCTTACTGGCTGCCCACGCCCGGCAATTGGTGGTTGAAACGAACCATCCGCCGGCTGGATGGCATCTTGCAGCAAATGATCGACGAGCGCCGCGCCGTGATCGCCAGCGAAAGTGAATCCCGCGGCGACTTTCTCTCGCTGCTGATCGCCGCCCGCGATGAAGCGGACGGGACGCCTCTTTCCAACCAACAAGTGCGCGATGAAGTGATGACGATGTTCCTCGCGGGCCACGAGACCACCGCCAACGCGCTCAGTTGGACTTGGTATTTGCTGGGACAACATCCGGAGCAACAGCAGCGCGTGCGAAACGAAGTCGATGATGTATTGCATGGCCGCCCACCCACGCCCGCCGATATGCCGCGGCTGGCGCATTGCGAGCGGATCATCCGCGAAGCAATGCGACTGTATCCACCCGCGTATGTCATCGGCCGGCGGTGCGAGGAGGATTGCACCATCGGCTCACACTTCATCCCCGCCATGACGAACGTGCTGATGAGCCAATGGGTCGTCCACCGCGACGAACGCTGGTTCGAGAACCCGCACGAGTTCCGTCCCGATCGCTGGACGCCCGAATTCACGCACGCCCTGCCTAAGTACGCCTATTTCCCCTTCGGCGGCGGCCCCCGCGCTTGCATCGGTAAAGAGTTCGCCATGCTCGAAGCGGTGTTGATTCTCGCCACGATGGCTCAGCGCATCGAGTTGCAACTCATTGACGAAGAACCGCTGCCCATCCTACCGGCGATCACGCTCCGTCCCGCCAAGCCTGTCCTGATGCGCGTGCGTTCACGCACCGCCTCCTCGCTCCCTCTCCTCGGTACTCCGGGGAGAGGGCTGGGGTGAGGGGCCGGGGCTGCAACGGCACTTTCCAATTGGGCAAAGCCCTGAATTCTGGCGAATTCAGCTACAATGAAACGCCGCTCCGACTCCTGATCCCCTGACTCCCGACTCCCGAGTTCTCTCCTTCCCATGTCCAAAGTCAAATCCGGCGGCGGCTTTCGCGCCATCTGGTATACGCTCAAGAAGTCGCGCGAAGTCGGCGGCTTGTGGAAGATGTTCCAGGCCATGCGCTCTAAGAACGCGTGCAAGACATGCGCGCTGGGCATGGGTGGGCAGAAGGGCGGGATGGTCAATGAGGCGGGGAGCTGGCCCGAGTTCTGCAAGAAGTCGCTGCAGGCGATGGCGGCCGACATGCAGGGGGCAATCAAGCCCGAGTTTTGGAGCACGTACAGTCTTCCGCAGATGCAGCAATTTTCGCCACTCGATTTGGAATCGTGCGGGCGCTTGACGCAGCCGGTGGTACACGAACCGGGGCAGCAGTATTACCGGCCCATCACTTGGGACGATGCTTTCGCGCGGATTGTTGCCAGGCTGAAGCAGCTCATGCCGAATGAGACGTTCTGGTACTTCAGCGGCCGGAGTTCCAATGAAGCGGGGTTTTTGCTGCAACTGTTCGCTCGGCTGTATGGCACGAACAACGTGAACAACTGCAGTTTCTATTGTCATCAGGCCAGCGGCGTCGGCCTATCGACTTCGCTGGGGACGGGCACCGCGACGGTCACGCTTGAAGATGCAGAGAAGGCCGACCTGGTGTTTCTGATCGGCGGCAATCCTCCTAGCAATCATCCCCGGCTGATGTCGTCGCTGATGAAGGTCCGCAATCAAGGGGGCAAGGTGATTGCGATCAACCCGGTGATTGAAATGGGGCTGGTCGATTTTCGCGTGCCGAGCAATCTGTGGAGCCTGTTCTTTGGCACGAAGGTGGCTTCGACGTATGTGCAGCCTCATATCGGCGGCGATCTGGCCTTGCTGGCGGGGATTGCGAAACGAATCGTCGAAATGAACGCCCACGATCAAGCGTTCTTGCGTGATTATTGCGAAGGTTCCGAAGTCTGGCTGGCCAGTTTGCAAGAACTCTCGTGGGAAGAGATCGAACGCAAGTCGGGAGTTACGAAAAACATCATCGACGATTTAGCGGCGCAGTACGCCACGGCCAAGCGGGTCATCTTTTGCTGGACGATGGGGATCACGCATCACGCGAACGGTGTCGAGAATGTGCAGGCGATTGTGAATCTCGCTTTGCTGCGGGGGATGATCGGCAAGGAGGGGGCGGGAGTGATGCCGATTCGTGGGCACTCGAACGTGCAAGGCATCGGCAGCATGGGGGTGACGCCGAAGCTGAAGGACAGCGTGTTCGCCGCCTTGGAACGCGAGTTCGCCGTGCAACTGCCGACAACCGCGGGCCTCGATACGCTGGGCTGCATCGAAGAAGCCCACGCCGGGCGATTGAAATTCGGCCTGTGTCTCGGCGGCAATCTTTACGGCAGCAATCCCGAATCAACCTTTTCCGGCGAGGCTATCAACAAGTTAGAGACGATTGTGTATCTCAGCACGACGCTCAACACAGGTCATGCGCATGGTCTCGCCCAAGAGACGATCATTCTGCCGGTTCTTGCCCGCGATGAAGAGCCGCAGCCGACGACGCAGGAATCGATGTTCAACTACGTGCGGATGAGTGACGGCGGTCCCGCGCGGCATGTGGGACCGAAGAGCGAAGTGGAAGTCGTTGCCACGATGGCTTCGAGGACGCTAGGCAACAGCGGCCCCATTGATTGGCAGTCGATGCAGAACACGGGCAAGATTCGCGAGGCCATCGCCAAGGTCGTACCTGGCTTCGAACAACTCGCGACGATCGAGCAGACGAAGCAGGAGTTTCAAATCGCGGGGCGGACGTTTCACAAGCCCGGTTTTCCCACGCCATCGGGCCGGGCGAAGATTCATTGCCATCCATTGCCCGAACTGCGCGGCAGCGGCGAGCAACTGAGGTTGATGACCGTACGGAGCGAAGGGCAGTTCAACACCGTCGTCTATGAAACCGAGGACCTCTATCGCAATCAAACCCGCCGCGATGTGATTCTGCTCCATCCCGACGACGTGCAGCGGCGCGGGTTGAAAGAAGATCAGCCCGTCACCATCCACAGCGAAGTGGGCGAGATGCGTGGCATTTTGGTCAGGCCCTATTCTGAAATTCGCGCCGGCAATGCGCTGATGTATTACCCCGAAGCGAATGTCCTCGTGCCGCGGACGGCCGATCCTTCTTCCAAGACGCCGGCTTTCAAGAATGTATTGATCACCATCAGCGTGCCCGTGCCAGCGGCGAAGACTGAGCGGTTGATGCAGTTACCTTGAAGTAGCAGAGTGCATACTCAAGAACAACTCCACATCCACGAGCGGCGCACTGATGTAGCGAGCGATTTCTGCAGGCGAGTATTCTTCCTCGTTGATCAGTTGCCGGGCGAGCTTGGCTTGGGCCGGTGTCAGAACTTCTTTGCCTTGAGCCTGCGCATCAAGAGGCGGCAACTCGCCAGTTGCGTTTTCAATGCGGGCAAGAATCTCGCGGCCGCTGATGATTCGTGGGCTTCCAAAGCGATCCAATTTCTCCGCGCGCTGGAGCAATCCTTCGAGACGCTGGGCATGCTCGCCGGCCACGATCAGCAGCGATTGCAGGGCCAGGAGTTTGGCATCGATTTCCCCTTTCACCTCGCGGGCCGTCTCGTGCATTTCGACCTGCCAGCGGAGCATTTCGTCGGGGGCGTTTTGAAACGCAGTCTCGCGCGGCTTCGGCGCACAGGCTTGCCGGATCGAATCCGGATCGGCCCTCGCCTGTTCCGAGCGCCGCTGCCGAAACCAGTTAACGCGGAGGGCAACAAAGCAGAGCGCGGCAAGGGCAGCCGCCAGGCCCCAGGTGGAGTACAAATTCGCGAGTAACAGCGGCGGCCACATGCGGGAATCGTACCCGCATTCGTCTCCGCAGGCCAAGATCAGTTTGCGGCTTGGCGACCTGCGACCGGCAGTGTTTCAAGCTTTCGCAGTTTCCGTTCCAGCCAGCGCGAGTGCAGTAACAGGGCAGTGAAGAGGCAAGCGAGGGCAGCACCAGCGAGCGTATCACTCAGATAATGCGCCCGACTTTCGATCCGTTGAAACGCGGCCAGGATGGCCAGAATGATGAACCACCAGGTGGCCCGCGGATAGAAGATGCTCAGCGCGAGCGCCAGGCCGACCGCTGTCGCGGAATGTCCCGAAGGAAACGATTGCAGGCCGCGGTTCCAAGCCGTGGGCAGTTCATCCTGCCAGATCCAGGGGAACCAACCGACGAATGAATCGCGAAAGCCGACGGGCCGAAAGTCCGCATTGGGCCGCCAGCGGGCGACGAACGTTTTACAAATATCTGCGAGCAGGCCCGCCCCAAAGGCCCCCAGCAACAGCCGCGGCGTGATCCGCCAACCCCGTTGATCAATGGCGGCGGCGGTCATGATGACGCAGAGTACAGATAAGCCATTGCCGAAGACCTCACCGAGCATCACCAAGCGCTCTAAGTCGCCGCGAATTCGATCCTGCCGAATCCAAGCCGTCAGGGCGACATCCACCGGAAAGGCCACGAGCGTCAGCCCCATCAGCACCACGCTGGCCCACAGGCAGCCCATGCTCGTGATGTGCCAAGGGGGCAGATCATCGATCAGTGATTGACTGGCGGCAGGTGGCAGCGTCGGCACGGCTTTTTGCTTCTCGCCTGATGAGAGACGCCGTTTCGGTCGTTTCATAGTTCCATCCTGGGTTCGGCAAGAAATGAAGCCGGCGTTTGCCCTAGTGACAAACGCCGGCTCAATATACTGAATGAAAGCCAAATCGCGAACCAGCAATTATTTGCTGCTGAGCGACTTCACTTCCTTGCTCGGATTCTTTTTGGCAACTTCTTCGGCCCGCTGGGCTGCTTCGCGCGAAGCACGCAGACCAATTTCTAACTGGACCGCGGTGAAGTAAGGTTCGGTGCTGCCATCGAGGTGCTTCTTACCGATTTTGTGGGCCAATTCGTTCCAGGACATATCATTGTTCAAGTGCCAGGCCGCAGCTTGGGCCGAATGCTGATCGATCTGGCCTTTGGCGAGCATCTTCACCAGTTCGACAACTTCGCCCTTCTTAGCGAACGATTCGATGGGTCGGAGTTCATACGGCACCCGCGGGTTCGGATCCTTCTTGCCATGTTCGAGGCAGACCGCCACGATCGTGAGCTTGCCGACCTTGTCAGGGCCGACATTGAACAAGCCGCCGCCACCCATGCCGCCGCCGCCACCGCCCATGCCGCCGCCGCCCATGCCGCCGCCGCCCATGCCGCCGCCGACACCCTGCTGGCCACCACCTTGACCACCCTGTCCGCCACCGCCCATCCCACCACCACCGAATCCGCCGCCCAACTGAGCCAGCACCGGCACGCCAGCGAAGGCTGCCGGCAGTTGAATGGTGAGCGGCTTGTCCGTCTTGTTCTTGATCGTGACAATGCCCGTCGTTGAATCCTTGAGAATCAACTTGACTTCGATCTCACCCTTTTCCATGGCGGCGAACAGTTCGACCAGCTCGCCCGCAGGGGCTTTGCTTGCCGAACTATTTTTCGACGAGCTAGTGCTCGCCGTGGAAGGTTCCGCGGCAACCGCCGCCGAAACACCAACCGAGAGCGCGACGCCGAGCGCCAGAAAACATCCGAGCAGATACCGGCAATTCATCGTAAACCTCACTCTTCTTGGTTTTTCTGTTCCGAGTTGCTCTGACGATGCTCTTTCTCAATCGGGACAGCGCACATCGCTGCCCCATTGAAAACCGATCGTTCAGACTCGAAGCGCCCCTCAGCCGTCGCGAGTGTGATTTGTGGCTAACTCGTGGCCGGCTGGTTCCCTCCTAGAATAATCGACTTCGCGAATGAAAACAAACTGAAAAATCGCGGAAAGTGCAAAGTGCCCGCTGTGGGCGGAATCTTCGTCAAAGGTGATCTTTCAAAACCAAGACCGCTAATAGCCGGAACGCCAAGGCATCTCTTGAGTCTCCCAGCGAAATACCGATAGAATGAGGATTGTCACAAAGCAATCCAATTCCCAACAGCAGACGCACACCATGCGAAAGCTCACCCCAATCGCGCTCGCTCTCTCCGGCTGGCTGATTCTCTCGACCTTGGCCAGCGCCCAAGCGCCGACGACGGTGCAGCTACCTGTGCTTCAGGTGTTCTCCGTCAACACCACGGTCTCCGTGCCTGATGGGGGCGGCGTATTGCTGGGCGGCATCAATCGCGCGGCCGATAGCAGTGTCACGCGCGGCCTGCCTCTCGCCAGCAAGATTCCGGGTCTCGGTCCGCTGGCGACCAATCGCGGCCTGAGCAGTGTGCGCAGCGCGGCGAACATGAGCGTGCATGCCACGATCATCGATCATCAGGAACTCGACGCAGCAGTGCTAGCCGAAGCGGCAGCCCGGCGTGCTCCGCGGGCCTTGGATGCCCGCGAGATAGCCGTGCAACAGAAATCGGATTTCATCAGCCGCAACCTGGCTCGCGCCGAACGACCTGTAGCGACGGTTGCCGATTCCAAGCCTCAACAGAGCATCGCCGAAATCCGTCAGCAAAACGAACTCGCCGCCGCCAATCGCAACGCCGAAGCGGCAGCCTTCTTCGCCAAGGGGCAGACCGCGGAAGCAGAACAAAAGCCCGGCATCGCCAAGATTTATTACCAAATGGTAGCCCGTCGCGATCAAAATCTTCTGAAGCAACAGGCCGAAGCCCGCCTGGCCGCGCTGCAATCGCCGGGGAAGTCGCTGGTGGCGAAATAGTGTGCGAGGCACATTGCCGACTTAAGCTCTCTTGGCCGGGATGCGTCTTCGCGTGGCTTCATTGTGGTCGTCCCAGCTGCGGGCATTGGTCGATCACCGCTCAAGCTGAGTTTGCAACTCTCACCAGCGCCAGCCTTCTCGGATTGCATCGTTCACCACGCAGCCTGGTGGCCACCGGCCCTGGGCGAGGTCAACGAGGCACTGCGCGGCGAGGCGGCCCATGGCGTCGAGGGCGTCTTGATCGATGCCACCCAAGTGCGGCGCAAAGACGACGTTTTCGAATCGACGCAGGCGACTATCAAGCGTGAGTGGTTCGATTTTGCAGACATCGAGACCAGCCCCGTAGAGATGACCACTGGCGAGTGCATCGGAGAGCGCGTCTTCATCGACGAGGCCGCCACGGGCGGTGTTGATCAGCACACTGTCGCGCTTCATCTTGGCAAGCGAGCGGGCGTTGATGATGTCGGTCGTTTCCGGCGTGCAGGGCAAATGCAGACTGACGATATCGGATTGGGCCAGCAAGTCGTCAAACGAAACCAACTCAATCCCACGTTGCTTCGCGAACGCGCGATCGGCAAACGGATCGAAGGCAATCACTTTCAACCCCAAGCCTTGGCAGCGCGGGGTCATGGCTTTGCCAATGCGACCAAGACCGACGAGACCAATCGTGTTGCCGGCCAACCGCCGCGGGCAATCGCGCCGCCAGAGGTTGCTGCGGATCTCGCGATCGCGGCGGCAAGTATCGCGGAAGACAGCCGTGATGAGCGCGATGGCCTGCTCGGCAACCGAGTGCTCGTTGGTTCCCGGCGTGATGCAGACGGCAGCGTTGTGCTTGGTCGCCGCGGCGACATCCACCGCGTCGTATCCCACGCCCACGCGAGCCACCGCGCGGAGTTTGCTGCCGGCGAAGGTCGCTTCGGAATAACGCTCGACGCTGGCCAATGTGCAATCGATGCCCTGCAACTGCCGCAGAAAGTCGGCCGGCAAGAGCGTTGTGCAATCACCCTCGGCCAGCACCACATCAAAGCCGGCCGCATCCAGCACGTCTCGCCAGGGACCTTGGCCGTTGGCATAGACGACAGGGGTGATGAGGACGCGCGGCATGAGGAGACCTAGTTCTGAGTTTTGAGTTCTGAGTTTTGAGACA
>JAYTUF010000868.1:0-3546 GCA_043744755.1 Anatilimnocola sp. | reverse complement strand
CTAGCAGGGGCAAACCCAGAAGCGAGAAAAAAATGCCAGGCACCCCATCGACGGAAGAAGTGAAAATTCACGCGGCCTTTGAGAATGTTCGCAGCATGCTCGCAGGGAGCGAATTTGCCGAGCGGGTTGCCAAGCCGCTGGCGTTTTGGGTCGTCCCCAGTGACCGCCGCCTGCCGCTGGCGTTTCTGCCCCGGTCGGTGAAGGATTTGCTGGCCCAGTCGTTTGACGACCTGGCCGCCACTCCGGGCATCGGCAAGAAGAAGATGCTGTCACTGGTGAAGTTGCTCGGCCGGGCGCTCAAAACCGATCCTGACGCCCTCGCGGCCTTCCCCGCCGAGCGCCAACCGCGGACTTCGCTGGTCGCCCGCGTGGACGCTGGCCAGTTCGATGCGGATGCCGTTTCGGAACTCGTCTGGGCCCAGTGGCGCCAATTGGTGCAGGCTCACGGCCTGGGTTATGAAAAAGTCGGTCGGCTCTGCCCCGCCCTGCAAGAAGTGCCGACCGTGATTTGGAACACGCCGCTGAGCTTTTATCTGGATCACACGCTGGCCGAGATTCGAGCCCTCAAGACGCATGGCGAGAAGCGGGTCCGCGTGGTGCTGGAAGTGTTTCACGCCGTTCACAAGATGCTGACTGCAATCGCCCCGCTGGCCGGACTGGCGGTTCGCTTGGAACCCAAGTTTGCAATCGATCTGGAAAACGCGCTCGCCGCCATCCGCTCGCAAGGGGTGGCCCCGACGCGAACCCAGCTCGAACGGGCCCTCATCGATCCGCTGCTGCGGCAACTGGAGCTCGATTGCGGCGACACGGTGAGCTCCATCGCCCGCGACCGGCTGGGCATCGGCAGCGACGGCGTGAGCGTTCGCCTGCAGGCCCGCAAGCTGGGCGTGACCCGCGCCCGCGTCTATCAACTGCTGGAAGAGTGCAACCGCGTGATGCTGGTCCGCTGGCCCGAAGGCCGCCGGCGACTCGACGACTTCGCCATTTGGCTGGACGAAGTCTATGCCCCCGCCGAATGCGCCAATCTGCTCGCCTGCCTGCGGGAACTCCTGTTTCCCCTCAAGTACGACGCCATCGGCGAACACCTGCTGAAAGAACCGGCGGAAGAAGCGGCCGCGGTGTAATGCAGCGGCGGGGAAATGAACTACCCTCAAAGTCAACCGTTCCGTACCGAACAGTTTGCCAAACTGTCCGGCGGTTGTTGCCTCTTGAACCCGAAGGGTTCGTAGCCACTAGCCCCGGGTTGAGGCGTTAGCCGATACCCGGGGAAAACCGTTAAGAATAGCATTCGATCCCGAAGGGGATCGCAGCGCCTCGCGGGCTGCGATCCCTTCGGGATCGATCGTTACTGAAGTCCTCACGAGGCCCACCACGATCCGCACGTCGGGCCTGGTCGGCAGGTTGTCGATGACCTTTCGCTTGGTGGATAGATGAGGCTCTGAGCCGTGCAACTCCTCAAAAACATCTTGGCGGTAATTCTCATCGGGTGCGTATCACCGGCGCTGATAAACGGAGCGCCGCCGAAACCGGCCGAGCGCCCCATTTTTCTGCTGCTGATGGCAGACAACTGGTCCTGGCCACATGCGGGGGTCGTTTGGAAGCAGTCTGAAGCTCGCAGATAGCTTTCAAATTAATTTGCTAAACCGCACTTTCTTGGACCTAACGTGTCACGCCTCAAACGTCTAATTAGTTGCGGAGCGTTGTTTGGCAATTTGGTTGAAATGTGTGGCGACTTCGGGAGGAACTCCCCGCAGGGGTCGTTATCACTGCGCGGTTCGATTCCCGATTTCTGTTATCGGTTGATGCAGGATCGGTTGCCCTTAGAGCGGCGGGCGGGAGAAAGATTCCTTCGTAGGAGCGATCGCGACAACCACCCGGAATAGTTATTATCAATGTGTTGAATAATAACTGAACAAGCTATCTCTGTCTGTGCCGTAACTCATTGCCTGCACGGCGGTTCGGAGCGCTTGGGGTGAGATTGAAAATCGGCGCGAAACTGTTATCGTCGGGGCGGATCGCCGCAGGATCCGACGCCGCGAGTCGGCCGCGCAGAGGCAATCGTTAGGGGGGAACGATTTGCCCTTGGCGCCGAGCGCGATGCTTGGTGAAAAGTGTTATCGCGCCGGGCTTATCAACACCAGAAACCCCCACCCTACTTCGCTGCGTTTTCGTTCATCGCCGGGGCATCCTGCTTTTCCGGCAGGCGGATTTCGGCGATCAGGGATTTCTGATCCTGGTAGAAGACCCAAACCTGACCCTTGCCGCTCCGGTCGGCGAGGATCACTTGCTTCAACAGTTCCCGGTTACGGTCTTTGCTGACGACGAGGAAACGGGTTTTTGATTGCTGCAACCGGGCCAACCAGGTGGGATCGCCCATGAAGATTTTCATGTACTGCTCCCAGGTTTCTTTGTTGGTCAGGTGGACGTGCGAATAAACCAACGGCTGCATTCCGCCCTTGGTTTCCCAGATCAGATAGTCGGCCCAGTCCATCGGGGCGGCGAAGGTTCCCGCCAACTTCCGGCGGGTCACTTCGTCGGCAATGTAAATCGGCGTATCGGTCACCAGATTCTCGGCCGGTCCGCGGGCTTTGCCGGCGACCAGGCTATACGTCGGCGGCGCGAGGACCAGGACCATGAACACGAAGCCGAGTGCTTGGAGCGTCCGCATCGCGGTTGGTTCGTCTTCCGCTTCGGCCGGCAGTTCCTGCTTGACGCGATGGGCAGCCCAAAAAGCGGCCAGGTGCGGAATGATGACCCAGGGGCAAACCAGCGTCCACCAGGCCAGCATCCGAATCGCGGTGAGCGTGAACAGACCGAAAAACGCAAGCAGCAGAATCTCGTAGGCAGTCCACTTCCGCGGACTGAACTTAATCAGCAGGCCGGTGGCGATCGTCGAGCCGATCATCAGCAAGCCGGTCAGACTATTTGGCGTCAGCGCTCGCCATTCCATGATGTACTGCAAAGCGGCATGTTCCCTAAAGAAGACGGTGCGGACCAGCAGCAGTGGACCATGCGGGTTGAGGCAACTGCCGAGCGTGGCGAGCGCGACGGCAATCCAGACTCGCTTCAAGCGAGCGTCCTTCAGAATCTTGCTGACGTCACCTTCGGTTTCTTTCCAGATTTCGTAGGTCACGCCAATCGCGAACAGGCCGACAATGGCGAGGCCCATCAGCACGCTGCCATGCAGGTTGGCCCAGAGAGCGAACAGGATCGGCAGCCAGAAGAGCGGACGATTCTTGACGAGCAGGTCGCTACAGGCGAGCAAGGTGATCGCGGCGCAGAGCATCCCGAATAGCTGCGGCCGAATGGTGCCGAGAATCGGCAAGCCGAGAACGAACATGAGGATGGCGGTCGTCCAAACCACGGTGCCGGTAGTGCCGCGCTTATGAACCGCGAGCATCAGGGTTACGCCCATCAGCGCGACGAGCAGGCAATGCCCGAGCGCGAGTCCTTCATTGCCAAACGTGTTTTGCACTTCGTAGCCAATCAGCTGCGAAAGCCAGGCCGAGTGGAGCATCGGTTGATTGAGCTGCACCGAGGCGAACG
>JAYTUF010000867.1:0-3552 GCA_043744755.1 Anatilimnocola sp. | reverse complement strand
TAGCCACGCTCGCCAGAGCGTGGGCTGGTGCATAACTTCTACGTCAAATCCCCACGGTCTGGCGACCGTGGCTACCCCTAATCCAAGCCTTGACAACGCACTAGTTTAGTTCAACCTTTAGAAGATCGCTACGATGCTGAAGCACGACGAGTGAACATGACCAGGTCGCATCGGCTCCCTGGCTCGTTTAGAATCCAATCGTTCCCATTTGGTCCTACCGAAGTATTCCTCACCTTTCCTCTCAGGATTGCTCGCCATGAATGCTCGCTTGCTGTTCGCTGGTTTCATTGCTGCGCTCGTAATGTTTTCGGCCACGTTGGTCGCCCAAGACAAGTCGGACAAAACGCAGAACGTTCCGCCCGCAGGGTTCACGGCGCTCTTCAACGGCAAGGACCTGACCAATTGGCAAGGGCTGGTTGAAAACATCAAGAAGCGGAAGACGATGACCGCCGAGGAGATCGCCAAGGCGCAAGTGGAAGCGGACAAAAGCGCCAATGCTCACTGGAGCGTGAAGGATGGCGTGCTGGTGTTTGATGGCAAGGGGCAGAGCCTCTGCACCGTCAAGGACTATGGCGATTTTGAACTCTACTGCGATTGGAAAATCCTGGCCAATGGTGACAGCGGCCTCTATCTCCGCGGCACGCCCCAGGTGCAGATGTGGGATCCGGCCGATCCCAACCAACTCAAGCATGGCTGCGATAAGGGTTCCGGCGCGCTCTGGAACAACAAGAAGCACGACCGCTTTCCCAAAGAAAAGGCCGACAATCCCATCGGTCAATGGAACACGTTCCACATCAAGATGGTCGGCGACAAAGTGACCATTCACTTGAACGACAAACTGGTCACCGACACGGTTCTCGAAAACTATTGGGAGCCAGCCGAGCCCTGCTACGCAACAGGTCCCATCGAGTTGCAGAACCACGGCAATTCACTCTATTTTCGCAATATTTACGTCAAAGAACTGAAATAGCCGTGGGGCAAGTTTCCAACTTGTCAGGCGTGATTGCTCATCATGCCGGAACTGCGGTGTACTTTGTTCCGGCCTACTTGAAAGACCACATGACCCGCAAAGCAAACGAACTCCGGCCCGTGAAGATCAAACGCGGGTATACTCGCGCGACGCCGGGGAGCGTCCTCTTTCAGGCCGGCGAAACCGTGGTGCTCTGCACCGCGAGCGTCGAAGCCAAGGTGCCGGACTGGATGGCGGGCAAAGGGAAGGGCTGGATCACATCGGAATACAACATGCTGCCGGGCAGCACCAGCCCGCGGAAGGGGCGCGAGCGTGCCAAGATCGATGGCCGCACGACGGAGATTCAGCGCTTGATCGGCCGCAGTCTGCGGGCCGTCGTTGATTTGAAGGCCCTCGGCGAGCGTTCGATCTGGGTCGATTGCGACGTGCTGCAAGCCGACGGCGGCACCCGCACCGCGAGCATCACGGGCGCGTTCATCGCCCTCGTCGATGCGCTGAATTCGATCAAGAAGGACTTGCCCGATCCAACCAAGTTCCCGCTGACCGACAGCATCGCGGCCATCAGCGTCGGCATTGTCGATGGCAAGCCGACGCTCGATCTCGATTACAAGCAGGATGTGGACGCCGATGTCGATATGAACGTCGTCATGACCGGCCGCGGCAGGTTCGTGGAGATTCAAGGGACCGGCGAAGAAGCCACATTCGACGATGATGAACTCGCCGCGCTTTTGAAGCTCGCCCGTAAGGGGATCAGTGAGTTGACGGAGATTCAGAAGAAGGCGCTGGGGAAGCAATGGCCATTCTAAATACGACGAATTATGGCAGTTTGTCCTGCGCTGCCTTCAATGTTGCGAGAGTCGCTTTCGCTTGATCGAGGGCCGGGGCCAAACGGTTCCGGGTGCCTTCGTCTGTTGCGGCAATTTGACGCTCCAATTCCGTCACTCTGGCGGGGAATGGATTATTGGCCGCGAGAGCCCGTGTCTCCTGAGAGAGTCGGCCAATTTGAGTTACGTCTCGTTTGGCGACCGCGGCTTGCACGCGAGTACCGAGGATCGTCAATCGCCCGGCGAAATCCAGCAGATCGTCATTCAACTCCACGAGTGCCGCGGCAAGTTCCAACCGGCGGCGATCACTCTTCACGAAAATTTTTAGTTCACCGTGGAGTCCCGCCACGATCGGCCTAACGGCGAGCGGTTCGCCGCCATGCAAAATCCCCACCCAGCGGAGGCCGCCGTCGCCCGCGGGAATCTCGAGCCTGCCATCGCGTCGCGTGAGGCCGTGGGGTTCAAGCTTGGCGGTCACAGGAAGTACCGCCGCGCGGCTGCGGACTTCATAGCCTTCGAGCGGCAGGTTCGGCGAGTCGGCATCGACCACCTGCAAGCGAATGGGAGCGATGGAGCGCGCGAGGCCCACGGCCAGGCGGGGCTGCAGCGGATGGTACGACGGAATCATCTCGCCATCGAGCGCCGTTGGGCGCGAGCATTTGAAGACCGCTCGGTTCAGATTCGACGACGAAGTTGTGGGCAAGGCGGCCGGAATCAGATACGTCCAGGGAATGACCTGGGCGGTCGCGGGCTGCGGTGTGCCCTGCTTATCCGCCTGCAGCAGTACGGGACGAAAAACAGCGTCGCGGTCCACGCTTAAAAAAGTACCGTCCCGCCGCGGCAACGCTCCCGCCCGCAGGCAAAGCGTCACGGCTCCCTCAGCGACGGCATCGATGCGGGCCAGCGGTCCAAAGGCATCGAGCACGGCAATCAGGCCCTCGGCGGCCAGGCGTCCGGGCTGTGCGGTCGTGCGCGTAATCGGCACATTCCAGAGACGAGTGACGACATCCCACTCCCGCGCCGTGATTTGAAACTGTCCTGCCTGTTCGCGAATGGCGACGAAAATGAGCTTGTCGATTTGTTTATCTGCTTCAATCGCAGTCGGCGGATCGTTCACGGGCAGTTCGCGCAGCAAACGATGGCGAGGGTCGGCCAGCTTTTGATTGGCCGTCACTTGCCACGGGCCGCCCTGTGCGGCCTGTGTTTGGGCGGTGAGTTGCCGCGAGAGATCGTTTTCGAATTGCGCCGGCAGCCGGGCGGAAGGCTCGACGACGACGCAGAGCTCGATGCGGTAGGGTCGTAATTCCCAAGTCCCCGGATCAATGACCACTGCCGCCGGTTCATCGGCGCACAGCGAGCGCAGCGAACCTAAGGTCGCAACGAACGTCAGTAAGAGGCAGCAAAATAGTTTCATCAGGCGTTACTCTTGCGGTGGCCGCCAGGCGATTTGCCAATTATGCACATCTTCGTACAGCGACACCGGTCGCTCGGCAACGCCTTGCAAACTGGCGTGGACGGCCAGGAAGTTGGTCGTCTGCCAGAGGGGAATCACAGGAAGCTCTACGGCGGTGAGCCGGTGGATCGCATGCAGCCGGGCAGTGGCTGCGGGCCAGTCTGCCGCCGATTCCAGGCCGCGGAAATGTTCGAGCATTAGCGGGCTGCAGCCGCCGGACAGGCCGTTGGGCCCGAGCAACGACCAGGCAGCGACCAGCGGTTCATACAGCGCCAGTTCCACATATTGCAGATCGGCATTGGCCG